>NZ_JBHTML010000192.1:0-7110 GCF_042679445.1 Arthrobacter sp. GCM10027362 | reverse complement strand
CCGGCCGGACCGGATCCGTCCGGGCCCGAGGGCGGCGCCGGCACCGGCCGCGCGTGGTACCACTGGGCGCAGCCGAGCACCAGCAGGTAGCCCGCCGCCGTGGCAGCGAAGCCCCAGGGGCCGATGCTGCTGGGTTTGATCACCGCCGGCACGGAGGCCACTGCCAGCAGGACCGCGCCGCTGGTGGCCGGCATCTGCAGCGGCACCGCGATGGTGTCCAGCAGCAGCGTGGCCGCGCCGATGCCGAGGCAGGCCAGCAGCACAATGCCCGGGTTCACCAGCACCGGCGCCACCTGCGAGACCACGGTGTCCCGGGCCTGGTCCAGCATCGGTTCCAACACACGCAGGGACCCGGGGCCGGGGATGACGCCGAGCAGGCTCGCCGGGGCCAGGAACATCGCCGTGGTCGAGGCCACGAGGCCGGCCAGGCCCAGCAGGGCGCTGACGATGGCCGGCCGGCGCAGGGCCCGGCCGACGGCGGTGCCCAGTTCCACGGCCAGCACGGCGAGGACGACGGCGGGCAGCCAGTCCCAGCCTTCGAGCACGCCGTGGAGGCTGGCAGCGGCCAGGCAGACGGCCATCGCCACGGCACCGCTGATCAGCCACGGGCCCGGGTCCGGGAAGCGGCGGCGGGCCGGGCGGTCCGGGGGAGCGGGGAACCCCGCCCGGTGTTCGGGCAGGCATTGCGCGGCGGTCACAGGTGCACCTCCGGAGTGGGAGCGTGGCCCGCGGATCCGCGGGCGGAGCCTTCGAACACCGGGCCCTGAATGTCAAAGCAGGACCACGCCGCCGGCAGCGAGGCCTGCGCGCTGACGGCGACGGCGCGCCAGCCGCCGGAGCGCAGCTTCTCCAGGGCCTTTTCCAGGGACCCGGCGGGCTGCCGCGGATGCTCGACCACGAGGAGGGCGAAGGCCTGCGAGCCGAATTCCGCCGCCGGTGCCAGCTGGCCGGCCTCGGCCAGGGACAGCTCGCCGAGCACGGCCAGCAGCGGGCCCTTGAGCTTGTGCGCGGCGAGTTTGTCCAGCAGCCGGTCCCCGAATGCGCCGGCGGCGCCGTCGGCCCGGTCGGCCTTGCGGCGCGGTTCCTCGGCCAGCCCCAGGGCGGCGAGTCCCTCGGCGAGGTCCTGGTAGCCGGCCGGACCGCTGAACTCATCGTCGTCGGGCCAGGCGGCGGAGGGCGAATCCCGCAGGCCGGGGGCACCGTGGGCATCCAGCAGCCGCACGTTGTAGCCGCGCAGGATGAAGTCGTTGGCCGCGGAGACGGCGGCGGTCACTGCCCATTCGAAGCGCGGCGAGGTCCGCAGCAGGTCCCCGGCCTGGCCGGCGGCCGGCGCCGGCAGGAAGCCGGCGAAGGCGGCGTCGCGCCGGTCCAGCACGATGGTGGCCTGCGGGGTGGTGACGGATTCCTCCTGGCGGACCATCAGTTCCCCCTGCCGCGCCGTGGCGGCCCAATGCACCCGCCGCATCGGATCCCCGTACCGGTATTCGCGCGTCATCACGTCGTCGTCGCTGGGATTCGTCTGCCGCCGGGTGCTGGCGGTGCCGTCCGGACCGCGCGCCCCGGTGAGCGAAGTGCCCGGCAGCTCCACCGGCGCCGGCGTGACGATCAGGCGGGACACCTCGCCGAGGTTGTGCCGCTGCCGCGCCAGTCCGAACGGGTCCGCGAACTCGGCGGTCACCGGGCCGATGCCGAACAGCCCGCGCTTGCCCGAACGCAGCCGGTACTCGTACACACTGGCACCGGAACGATCCGGATGGCGCGCCGGGAAGCGGAAGGCGGGCGGCCGGCCGAAACGGGCCGGCAGGTTCTCCGACATGAAGACCGGCCCGCCCCCGGAACCGGAGCCTTGGATGGAGAGCCGGACGCTGGTGGCCACCCCGGTTTCGACGGCGGCGGGCCGGAACCTGCGTTCGACGGCGAAGCGGGGCTTGAGCAGCAGCATCGCCAGCGCCGCGGCCACCGGCAGGCAGGCCAGGAAGATCCCCAGGCCCAGCAGGTCGCGCCGGCCCAGCAGCTGGGCCAGCAGCAGGGCCAGCACCCCGGCACCGAACAGTCCCCAACCGCGGGGCGTAAGGTACCGGGTCGGCAGCTTCCCCAGCCAGGCAGCGGCGGCCATGGCGGGCCGGCTAGGAGATCAGGCGGCCCGCGCCGCCCGGGACCGGGACCTTGGCCAGCACCGAGGCCACCACGCTGGAGGCATTCTCGCCCGCGGTGACAGCCCTGCGGTCCAGCAGCAGCCGGTGCGCCAGCACGGCGTCGGCCACGGAGGCCACGTCGTCGGGCAGGACAAAGTTCCGCCCGTCCAGCGCCGCGGCGGCCTTGGCCGCACGCAGCAGCTGCAGCAGCGCCCGCGGGCTGGCGCCCAGGCGCAGGTGCGGGTGCTCCCGGGTGGACGTGCCGATGCTGACCGTGTATTCCTTCACCGCCGGGGAGACGTAGACATTGCGCACCGCGGCGATCATGGCCCGCACTTCGCCCACTCCGGCGACCGGGCGGATCCGGGACAGCGGCGAGACCGACTGGTGCGTCTCGAGCATGTCCATTTCCGCCCGCGGGTCCGGGTAGCCCATCGAGATGCGGGCCATGAACCGATCCCGCTGGGCCTCAGGCAGCGGATAGGTGCCCTCCATCTCGATCGGGTTCTGCGTGGCCACCACCATGAAGGGATCGGTCAGGGCGTAGCAGTGCCCGTCGACAGTGACCTGGTGCTCCTCCATGCACTCCAGCAGCGCGGACTGGGTCTTGGCCGAGGCACGGTTGATCTCGTCCCCGATGACGATGTTCGCGAAAACCGGTCCGGCACGGAACTCGAAGGTGTGCTTGTCCTGGTTATAGATGGACACGCCCGTCACGTCCGAGGGCAGCAGGTCCGGCGTGAACTGTATCCGGTGCACGCTGCAGTCGATGGTGCGCGCCAGCGTCTTGGCCAGCATTGTCTTGCCGACGCCGGGGACGTCCTCCAGCAGCAGGTGGCCCTGCGCCAGCAGCACGGTCAGGGCCAGCCGTGCGGCCTCCGCCTTGCCGTCGATGACGGTGTTGATCGCGCCCAGGATCTGCCCGCAGGTCTCATGGAAGTCCGGCGGCTCGCCGTCCCCACCGGCGGTGCCGGGGGCGTGCCGGCCAGTGCCGTCCGGGTCCGCGGCGCCTGAGAGGACGGATCCTTGCGGTGCTTCAGACCAAGCTGTGTGCTGCTGGCTATCCATGGGAACCTTCCGCAGAGCAAATCCGAGACGGCTGGGACAGAGGTTACAACGCAGATGAATCCACACTACTGGCTGGTTTTGGGCCATGGTAGAGCCGGAACCGGGCACTTCGCTGCCCCCGGCAGGGGCGGGGAGCATCCCTCCCGTAGGCTGGAACCATGCGCGAAGCCCCGACTGTTATCCCCGGAGAAACCCCTGCCGCCTACCGGCCGGCGGCAGCAGCGGATGCGGAGGGAGCGGACGCCGGAACGGCCGCCCGCAGCGCGGTGGAGGAAAAGACCGGCCGGCGCCGCAACCTGGCCTATCCGCCGGCGCCGGAACCGCTTCCGGTCCCGGTGATGGACAACCACACCCACCTGGATTTCCGCGACGGCCTGGTGGAAGTCACGGTCCGCGAGGCCCTGGACGCGGCCGAGGCCGTGGGCGTGCGCGGGGCGGTCCAGGTCGGCTGCGATTTGGATTCCTCCCGCTTCACCGTTGCCGCGGTGGAGGCGGAACCCCGGCTGCTCGGTGCGGTCGCCATCCACCCAAACGATGCTCCGCCGCTGGCCGCGGCAGGGACACTGGACGCGGCCCTGGCCGAGATCGAGGAGCTGGCCGCCCACCCCCGGGTCAGGGCCATCGGCGAGACCGGGCTGGACTACTTCCGCACCCGCGGTGCGGGTTTGCAGGACCAGGAATACTCCTTCCGCCGGCACATTGACATCGCCAAGCGGCTGGACCTGGCGCTGCAGATCCACGACCGCGACGCCCACGACGACGTTGTCCGCATCCTCGACGCCGAGGGCGCGCCGCCCAAGGTGGTGTTCCACTGCTTCTCGGGCGGTCCGGAACTGGCCCGGATCTGCAACGAGCGCGGCTGGTACATGTCCTTCGCCGGAACCGCCACGTTCAAGAACTCGGCACAGTTGCGCGAGGCCCTGCACCTGGCGGACCCGCGGCTGGTCATGGTGGAAACGGATGCGCCGTTCCTCACACCGCATCCGTACCGGGGCCGGCCCAATGCCAGCTACATGGTGCCGTACACGGTCCGCTCGATCGCCGCGGTGCTGGGCAAGGACCTGTCCCAGCTGTGCGCCGATGTGGCCTATAACACGGAGCTTGTCTACGGGCAATGGTAGGTGATCTTTCCCACCCCGGTTTGTGGACACATCACGTTTGGATTACGGTAGGGTCCAGTAGCCGGGGTCGGGGAAGGCATCCGGGTATCTCCTGATTGTGCCGGAACCCGCGGGACGTAACGTTCACGCCCGCTTGCTCCTGCCCGGTCCTGCCTGCACACAGCAACGTGCCGTGCGACTCGGTGCGCCATGCAGTGGTGTCTTTGTCCCCGTGCCCGGGAAGACGTAACGATGAGGGCACCATGGGACGATTTCTGAGGCACCGTTGGGCGAAGGTTGCCGGCCAAGTAGTGGTACTGACCGCCCTCGTGCTGGGCGTTGCGGCATTTGCCGGCAGTAACAAGAGCGTCACCCTGACGGTCGACGGCCGGGCGAGCAGCGTCTCGACCTTCGGCAAGACGGTCCAGGACGTCCTGGACGAAGCGCATGTCGCCGTGGACCCGTTGGACAAGCTCAGCCCCGGCGCCGCGGAACCGGTCAAGGACGGCACCAGCATCGAGGTCATCACGGCCAAGCCCGTGACCGTCCGCCTGGACGGCGACAAGACCACGGTGCAGTCCACCTCGGCCACGGTCAAGGACCTGCTGAAGGAGCTGGGCGTTGCCGAGGATTCGGCCCTGGACGTGCCGCTGGCGGCCGAGCTGGCCACCGTCAGCAACCTCACGATCACGACGCCGAAGACCGTCGCCATCACGGTCGACGGCAGGACCAGGAAGAAGATTTCCACCGCGGCCACGGTGGGGGAGCTGCTCGAGGAGCAGCACATCGAGCTTGGCGAGGATGACAAGCTCTCCAGGCCGAAGGCCAAGGAGGTCACCGAAGGCCTCAAGATCAGGATCGTCCGGGTGGACAAGAGCCGGACGGTCAAGGTGGTCGAGCCCATCCCCTTCGCCACCAGGACCATCGAGGATTCCTCAATGTACGAGGACCAGCAGAAGGTCAGCCAGGCCGGCGAGGCCGGTTCGCGCACCAAGGTCTACGCGATCGTGCTCGAGGACGGCGTCGAAACCGAACGGGAGCTGGTCAGCGACAAGGTCACCCAGGAGCCGCAAACCCGCAAGGTGGTGGTGGGCACCAAGGCGCGGCCGAAGCCGGCCGCGGACAACACGAACGTCGGCGGCACCTGGCAGGCCCTGGCCCAGTGCGAGTCCGGCGGCAACTGGTCCATCAATACCGGCAACGGCTACTACGGCGGCCTGCAGTTCAGCCAGAGCTCCTGGCTCGGCGCCGGCGGCGGCAAGTACGCCCCCTACCCGCACCTGGCCAGCGCCTCCGAGCAGATCGCCACCGCCGAGGTGCTGCGCAGCAACGGCGGCTGGGGCCACTGGCCGGCCTGCGCGGCCAAGCTGGGCCTGCTCTAGGCCCCGGTCCTGCCCCTTCCGCTCCCTGCGGCCCGGCGGGACGGCCGCGGTTATCTGCACGGATACCCGCAGCCGTCCCGCCGGGTTCGTTTAAGGGCGGCTGCGGGGCCCGGGCGCCGGACCGATACGATGGCACAGTGACAGAAGCTACCCCTTCCCCCGGCCAGCCAGCCACCGCACCGCTGCTCGGCGCCGCCGACATCCGCCGCCTGGCCGGCGAGTTGGACGTGCGCCCGACCAAGACGCTGGGACAGAACTTCGTCATCGACGGCAACACCATCCGCCGGATCGTCGCCGCAGCCGGCGTGGATCCGGCCGAGACCGTGCTGGAGGTCGGTCCGGGCCTGGGCTCGCTGACGCTGGGGCTGCTGGACGCCGCCCGGCGCGTGGTCGCCGTCGAAATCGACCCGAAGCTGGCGGCCCGGCTGCCCCAGACCGCCGCCGCCTGGCGTCCGGAGGCCGCAGGCAGGCTCGACGTCGTCCTCTCCGACGCCCTGAAGGTCACCGAGCTGCCGCACCAGCCGGACGCCCTGGTGGCCAACCTGCCGTATAACGTGGCCGTGCCGGTGGTGCTGCACCTGCTCGAGCACTTCCCGTCCCTGCGGCACGGCCTGGTCATGGTCCAGGACGAGGTCGCGGACCGGCTCGCGGCGGCCCCCGGCTCCAAGATCTACGGCGTGCCGAGCGTGAAGGCCGCCTGGTACAGCCGGATGCGCAAGGCCGGGGTGATCGGCATGAACGTCTTCTGGCCGGCGCCGAAGATCGCCTCCGGCCTGGTGGCCTTCGCCCGGCACGAGCCCCCGGCCACCCGCGCCAGCCGGGAGGAGGTCTTCGCCGTCATCGACGCCGCCTTCGCCCAGCGCCGCAAGACCCTGCGCGCCGCACTGGCCGGCTGGGCCGGCAGCCCGGCCCGGGCCGAGGAGGCGCTGCGCGCCGCTAATGTTGATCCGGGCGCCCGCGGCGAGGTCCTGGATGTGGCCGCCTTCGCCCGGATCGCCGAGTACAGGCATCCGGCCGGTTGAATCCGGATGCCCGGCACGGTCCGATGAACCACAGGAGGCTTCCAGCATGAGCACAGCGCGACCGGTCCGCGCCATGGCCCCGGGAAAGATCAATGTTTCCTTCCGGGTCGGGCCGCTGCGCCCGGACGGCTACCACTCGGTGGCCAGCGTCTACCTGGCGGTCTCGCTGTACGAGGAGGTCCTGGCCACCCCGCGCGAGGACGGCAGGATTACGGTGGGCGTGCGCAGCGGCTCCGAGCTGGAGTTCGATCTGGACGGCATTCCGCTGGATGAGTCCAACCTGGCGGTCAGGGCCGCGGTGCTGCTGCGCGAGCTGGCCGCCCGCCCCACCGGCGTGCACCTGGAGATCACCAAGCGGGTTCCGGTGGCCGGCGGCATGGGCGGCGGCTCGGCCGACGCCGCC
>NZ_JBHTML010000191.1:0-7141 GCF_042679445.1 Arthrobacter sp. GCM10027362 | reverse complement strand
AGAGGTCCGGCAGGAACGGATCGAGGCCGAAGGCACCGACGACGGGCGCCGGGCCCGCTGACCGCCAGGTCCGCGGGCCGGGGAAGGGCCGCGGCCCTTCCCCGGCCCGTTCGCGGCCTCCCCGCACGCTCCGTGCGAGGGACCCCTGGCCGCTCGCCTGCTCACCTCGCTCGGGCTGGCCCTTGGCAGCTAGTCCTCGAGCAGCCGCCGGACGGCGGCGTCGGCCAGGGCGCGGCCCTGCAGCGTCAGCCGGACCCGCCCCCGCACGGCCTGGCCGCCATCGATCAGGCCCTCCGCAATCAGGCCGGCGACCTCCCGGCGCCCGTTGGGACCCAGGTCAGTGGTGGCCAGCCCGTCGATGATCCGGGTCTGCAGCATCACGTGCTCGAGTTGCCGGGTCTCCGCGTCCAGGGTTTCCCGGCCGGCCGCCGGGGACTCCCCCGCCGTCAGGCGCCCGGCGTAGGCCAGCGGGTGCTTCACGTTCCACCAGCGGACGCCGCCGACATGGGAGTGAGCACCCGGTCCGGCACCCCACCAGTCGTCGCCGCGCCAGTAGGCCAGGTTGTGCCGGCAGCGGTCCGCCTCGGTCCGCGCCCAGTTGCTCACCTCGTACCAGCCGTAGCCGGCGGCCGCCAGCAGCGCATCCGCGGCTTCGTATTTGGCGGCATGGTCGTCGTCGTCGATATCGGGCACCTGGCCGCGGCGGATCTGCGCGGCCAGCCGGGTGCCGTCCTCGACGATCAGGGCGTAGGCCGAGATGTGGTCCGGTTCGCAGGCGATGGCGGCTTCCAGGCTTGCCTCCCAATCCTGCATGGACTCCCCCGGCGTGCCGTAGATCAGGTCCAGGCTGACCTTGAGCCCCGCGTCCCTGGCCCAGCGCACGGCCTCGGGCACCCGTGCCGGATTGTGCGTGCGGTCCAGCACCTTGAGCACATGCGGGACCGCCGACTGCATCCCGAAGGACACCCTTGTAAAGCCGGCCGCGGCCAGCAGCTGCAGCGATTCGGGGGTGACGGAATCCGGGTTGGCCTCGGTGGTCACCTCGGCCCCGGGGACCAGGCCCCACAGCCCGCCGGCCCGGGCCAGGATGCGGGCGAGGTCTTCGGCCGGCAGCAGGGTGGGCGTGCCGCCGCCGAAGAACACCGTGGACAGCGGGCGCGCCGGTACGCCGGAACGTTCCAGCACCTGCGCCGCCAGGTCCAGCTCGGTGCCGAGGGTCCCGGCGTACTGATCCTGGGACACGCCCGAGCCGAGCTCTTTGGCCGTGTAGGTGTTGAAGTCGCAATAGCCGCAGCGCACGGCGCAGAACGGGATGTGCACATACAGGCAGAAGCGCCGCCCGGCGGCGCCGGCGGCCGCCTGGGCCGGCAGCACGCCGTCGGCCGGGGCCGGATCCCCCACCGGAAGAATGCTAGGCACCGGCGGCTCCTTCCCCGCACGGGCCCCGGGACGGGGCAGGGTAAAACGTCACTTCTTGGCTTTGTCCTTGGTTTCCTCGGAGGACAGCGCGGCGATGAAGGCCTCCTGCGGGACCTCCACCCGGCCAACCATCTTCATCCGCTTCTTGCCTTCCTTCTGCTTCTCCAGCAGCTTGCGCTTGCGGCTGATGTCGCCGCCGTAGCACTTGGCCAGCACGTCCTTGCGGATGGCGCGGATGTTCTCGCGGGCGATGATGCGCGAGCCGATGGCAGCCTGGATGGGCACCTCGAACTGCTGGCGCGGGATCAGCTCGCGCAGCTTGGAGGTCATCATCACCCCGTAGGCATACGCCTTGTCCTTGTGCGTGATGGCGCTGAAGGCGTCGACCTGCTCGCCCTGGAGCAGGATGTCCACCTTGACCAGATCCGCGACCTGGTCCCCGTCGGCCTTCCAGTCCAGCGAGGCGTAGCCGCGGGTCTTGGACTTGAGCTGGTCGAAGAAGTCGAAGACGATCTCGGCCAGCGGCAGCCGGTAGCGCAGCTCCACGCGGTCCTCGGAGAGGTAGTCCATGGCCTTCATGTCCCCTCGGCGGGACTGGCACAGCTCCATGATGGCGCCGACGAACTCGTTCGGGGCCAGGATGGTCGCCGAGACCATCGGCTCGCGCACCTCCAGCACCTTGCCGGTGGGGAATTCGCTCGGGTTGGTCACGGTGACGACGTTCTTGTCCTCGGTGGTGACCTCGTAGATCACGTTCGGGGCCGTGGAAATCAGGTCCAGGTTGAACTCGCGCTCCAGCCGCTCGCGCACGATCTCCAGGTGCAGCAGGCCGAGGAAGCCCACGCGGAAGCCGAAGCCCAGGGCCGCGGAGGTCTCCGGTTCGTAGATCAGGGCGGCGTCGTTGAGCTTGAGCTTGTCCAGCGCCTCGCGCAGCGCCGGGTAGTCCGAGCCGTCGATCGGATAGAGCCCGGAGAAGACCATGGGCTTGGGATCGGCGTAGCCGCCGAGGGATTCCGCCGCCGGCCGGGCCAGGTTCGTGACCGTATCGCCGACCTTGGACTGGCGCACGTCCTTCACCCCGGTGATCAGGTAGCCCACCTCGCCCACGCCCAGGCCGTTGGTCGGCGTCGGCTCCGGGGAGCTCACGCCGATCTCCAGCAGCTCGTGGCTGGCCTTGGTGGACATCATCTGGATCCGTTCACGCGGGCTGAGCTTGCCGTCCACCACGCGGACATAGGTCACGACGCCGCGGTAGGTGTCGTAGACCGAGTCGAAAATCATCGCCCGGGCCGGGGCGTCGGCGTCGCCCACCGGGGCCGGCAGTTCCCTGACGATCTTGTCCAGCAGCGCCTCGACGCCCTGGCCGGTCTTGCCTGAGACCTTCAGCACATCCTCCGGGTCCCCGCCGATCAGGTTGGCCAGTTCCGCCGCGTACTTCTCCGGCTGGGCGGCCGGCAGGTCGATCTTGTTCAATACCGGGATGATGGTCAGGTCGTTTTCCATGGCGAGGTACAGGTTGGCCAAGGTCTGGGCCTCGATGCCCTGGGCCGCGTCCACCAGCAGGACGGCCCCCTCGCAGGCGGCCAGGGAACGGGAAACCTCGTAGGTGAAGTCCACGTGGCCCGGGGTGTCGATCATGTTCAGGGCATAGGCGGTGCCGTCCACCTCCCACGGCATGCGCACGGCCTGGGACTTGATGGTGATGCCGCGTTCGCGCTCGATATCCATCCGGTCCAGGTATTGGGCGCGCATGTCCCGCTGCTCGACGACGCCGGTCAGCTGCAGCATGCGGTCCGCCAGCGTCGACTTCCCATGGTCGATGTGGGCGATGATGCAGAAGTTCCTGATGATCGCCGGATCAGTGGCGGCGGGCACCGGCGCGGTGCGTGCCATGGGTGACAAAGGAGCTCCCTAAAACTTGTGGCGGCAGCCGGCTGGACCGCGCCCGGCCCGTGAAACGGCCCATGCCGAAATTACAGTCGATTCAACTCGATTTAACAGTGTCCCACGTACCGTGACCAATCCCCCAACAGGAACCCGGTGATGTGCCGGGTAGCGTTGATCCATGGCATTCGATACGAAGACACTGGGCCGCATCCTGCGGGGCGCGACCAAGATCATCCGAGCCGCCGCGCCCGGAACCGGCGGCACATCCTCCGGCAGGACCGGCACGCCGGCAACCGGGAAAACGTCCCCCGGCAGGAAGCCGGCAGCCAAGGCACCTGTCCGCAGGACCGCGGCCGACAAGCCCGCAGGGCGGGCCGCTGCCGGACGCGGCACCCCGGGGCTCAGCTCGGCCTACCCCGGGGACTTCCGCGGCCGGGCCAAGGTCGGTTACGCGCCCAATCCCGACGGAGATCCGGATCCGGGCGAGGTGGTGTGGACCTGGGTGCCGTTCGAGGAGGACTACAGCCAGGGCAAGGACCGTCCGGTACTGCTGATCGGCCGCAACGGCAAGCGGCTGCTGGGGCTGATGCTGACCAGCAAGGACCGCAACAACGGCAGCCGCCGGGATGGGGACTATCTCGACGTCGGCACCGGACCGTGGGACTCCAAGGGCCGGCCCAGCGAGGCCAAACTGGACCGCGTCCTGCAGATCGATCCGCGGGACATCCGCCGGGAAGGCGCGGTGATGGGCAAGGCAGCCTTCGACCGGGTGGCCAAGGCGCTGCGGCAGCTGCACGGCTGGTCCTAGGGGCAGCCGGAAACCGGATTGCGACACGGCACGGATTAGGCGGCTGGTCTGCTAATATTTACAGCTGTGTGTCCGCGCAGGTCTGCGGGCACCCCGGACCGGCTGCCATTACGGTATCCCCACGCCGCTCAGTCAATAGTTGGTCCGGCATGCCCTCACCAGACCAGTCCGCATTACAAAGAGAGTTTATAAGTGGCCAATATTAAGTCCCAGAAGAAGCGCATTCTCACCAACGAGAAGGCCCGCCAGCGCAACAACTCGGTCAAGTCCGAGCTGAAGACGGCCATCCGTGCGGTCAACACCGCCGTCGGAGCTTCCAACAAGGATGTTGCCGTCACGGCTCTGGCTGCCGCCAGCCGCAAGCTGGACAAGGCTGTTAGCAAGGGCGTCATCCACAAGAACAACGCCGCTAACCGCAAGTCCGCCATCGCCAAGAAGGTCAACGCCCTCTGAGGCCGATGCCCAGCCAACCGGCTGGACCTGTGTTTCAAGGCTGGAGGCCGCCGCCCGCACCGGGCGTCGGCCTCCAGCCTTTTGGCCGGCCGCCGCCAAGGCGGCCGGCCGGCGTTGGCGGAACTCAGGGCCGGCGCAGAATCGAAGGCCGGCCGAACCGGGTGCGCACGCCCGGGGAGAACAACACCGATTCCGGCGGTCCCCCGACGGCGATTCCGGCCGCCGCCACCAGTGCGTCCTCGAGCCGGGTCAGTGCGGCAGGATGCAGCGGCCACGGCCGGTGCGAATTGGGAAGATACACCGTGCGGCCGGCGAAGCGGCTGTGCAGGCCGAACCGGGCCGTCAGCCACAGCGACAACCGGTCGCCGGCCTCCCGGGCCAGGTCCGGACGCACGGCGAACGAGGAGGCCGCCTGCCCGCGGTAGCGGTCGACGTCGTACCCGTAGCCGGGTGCCGGATCCCTGGTCAGCGCGGGCCGGCACCGCGACCACACGTAGCGCAGCCCTGCCGCACGGGCGGCGAGCACGAACGCCAGCCTGGAGGCGTCCAGCGACAGGAACACCACCCCGCGTGTTCCGTCCGAGCCGCGGGAATACAGGCGCACATTGACCTCGGTGAAGGACCCGGCATACGGCAGCGGCAGGGCTGCCGCCAGGTGCGTGCCGTGCACGCGGAAGCCGATCAGCCCCACCCAGGTCGAGCCCTCGAACAGGTCGGGTTCGACCCCGGCAGGCATGTACGGGGCCGCGGCGGAGGCGCTGATGCGCCAGTGCAGGAAGACGGCGTCGGACCAGGACTGCGCCAGCAGGAGCGGCCGGGGCAACTCCGGTCCGGCAGCTCCCCCACCGGCGTCGCCGAAGCGGTGTGGCTGCATGCGGCAAATCTAGCAGCCGGTGGCCCGGTATGGACGGGAGGCGGGCCGCCCCTGCCCGGCCGGATGGGGCCCGCGGTCCTGGCCCGCCCGGGGCGGTACGGATTCAGCGGCCGGCGCTGGCGGCGATGACGGTGACGGCGCGCTCGACGGCGTACTGGGGATCCTTGGCGCTCCCCTTCACCTGCGCGTCGGTTTCCGCCAGCAGCCGGATGCAGCGGGCCAGGGACTCCGGATCCCAGTAGCGGGCCTCTTTGCGAGCCTGGTCGAACTGCCACGGAGCCATGCCCAGGTCCTTCGCGGTCACGGAGGCGCCTTTCACCTTGGCGATCTGCCGCAGCTTCAGCGCCAACACGGCCACGATCGGCACCGGGTCCAGCCCGGTGGCCAGGGCGTGCCGCAAGGCGGCCAGGGCGAGGTCTCCCCGCCCGGAAACCGCGGCGTCGGCCACCTTGAACCCGGTGGCCTCGACCCTGCCGCCGTAGTACTTGTCCACGGCTTCCTCGGTGATGCTTCCGGTGGTGTCCGCGATCAGCTGGGCACAGGCCGCAGCCAGATCCGGCAGCGAGGAACCGACGGCGGCCACCAGGGCCTGGGCCGCGCCCGCATCAATGCTGCGCCGGGCGTCCTTGAATTCGCGGCGGACAAAGTCCAGTTTGTCGCTGTCCTTCTTCAGGGCCTGGCAATCCACCACCGGCGCCCCCGAGGCCCTGACCGCGTCCAGCAGCTTCTTGCCCCGCACCCCGCCGGCGTGGTGAAGCACCAGGATGGCGTCTTCCGCGGGCGACTGGACGTAGGCCAGCGCGTCCTTGAGGAACTCATCGTTCATCTGCGCAACCGACGACACCTCGATCAGCTTGGACTCGCCAAAGAGGCTGGGGCTCGCCGTCATGGCCAGTTCCCCGGGTGCGTACCCGGCGGCGTCCATGAGCGTCAGTTCGACGTCGGGTTGCTGCGCGCGCACGAGGGCCCGCAGCCGTTGTTTGGCACGCTGCGCCAGGTAGTCTTCCGGGCCGCTGACCAGGACGATCGGAGCCGGCTCCACCTCGCGCCATGAAACGGTGCCGGCGCCGGCGGCCGTCTTGCCAGCGCCGGACGCCTTTGCCTTGGATGTCCGGGATGCCGGGGTCGGGTTCAAGCCTGTTCCTCCTTGGTCCGGCATGCTGTGCATGCCCCGGCATCTACAGTGTCACGATGCCCGGGCAAATCCCAAGCCGGTTCAGCGCAGCGCCCCGACCTCCAGCCTTCCGTCGGCGGCAGCCAGTGTGATGGTCCCGAGCACATCGGTACGGAATGCCGCCACCTGGTTCCGCTCCAAGGCGGCGATGATTTCCGGGGCCGGGTGTCCGTAGTCGTTACCGCGGCCCACGGAGATGACCGCTGCCTTCGGCTGCAGCGCCTCGATCAGGGCGGTGCCCCCGTTGCGGGCGCCGTGGTGGCTGATCTTCAGCACGTCGACCGGCGGGACGGCAGTGCCCAGCCGCATCAGCAACGCGCCGGCCGCTTCACTCTCCAGATCCCCGGTGAGCAGCACCGACAGCTGCTGGGCGGTACCTGCGCCCGCATGGACACGCAGTACCAGGCTCGCGTCGTTTTCCTCGGGCGGCGCCCTGCCCGGTACCGGCCAGAGGATCTCCCAGCGGAGGCTGCCCGCCGTGCCCGCCAGGCCGGCCCCGCCCCGCTGCGCCTGGACGCCGGCCGAC
>NZ_JBHTML010000190.1:0-7206 GCF_042679445.1 Arthrobacter sp. GCM10027362 | reverse complement strand
CAGACGGCGGCGATGGCGGCCGGCTCCCGGCCCTTCAGCCGCGGCCAGAGCAGGCCCAGGAAAGCGGCGACGGCGGCGCCGTCGAGCCCCCACTGCCTGGGGTCCCCGAGCGCGTCGCCGGCCATGGCGCCGACGGCGGTGAACAGGTTCCAAAGCAGGAACACCCCGACCCCGGCGGTCCAGAAGCCGCGCTTCTGCTCCGCCGGATCCAGCTGCCCGGAGGCGGTGGCCGTGGACTCGTCGATGGTGACCTGCGCGGCCACGGGCCGGCGCCAGCGGCGCGGGCCGACCAGGGCGTTCATCTGCATGCCGTAGACGAAGTTGCGGATGCCCAGCAGCGCCGCCGCGCCCGCGGCGGCGGCCCCGGTCCCGCCGCCGCCGATCACGCCGATGAAGGCGAACTGCGAGCCGCCGCTGAACAGCAGCAGGCTCAGCGCCATGGTCTGGGCGAAGTCCAGGCCGGCGGCTACGGACAGGGCGCCGAAGGAGACGCCGTACAGCCCGGTGGCAATCGAGATGGACAGGCCCACCTTCACGGCCGGGGACTGCAGGATTTTCACCATCCAAGCCTAAAGGCTGCGTTCCGCCTGCTGCCCGCGCCACCGGGCCAGGCGGGCAAAGGACGGCCCGGGCGGAGCCGGAACCAGGGCGCGTGCCGCCGCGTCCGGTGCCTGGCGCCGGCGCAGCTCCAGGGCAAGGCTTTCCTGCCCGCGCGCCATGGCCCAGCGGTGGTTGGCGGCGAAGGCGGGCCGGAGCAGCCAGGATGTCCGCCGGAGCAGGGGCTTGTTCACGGTGACCTGCCAGTGGTACGCGGCCACCGCTTCCGGCCCGTCCTGCTCGAAGGTCCAGCGGCCGCTCCCGGCCAGGTCGCCCTCCGCGCGCAGCGCATAGCCGGACGCGGCCGCTTCGGTGACGGTCATGGTCCAGCGCAGCGTATAGGGCAGCCAGCCCTTGGTATGGAGCACCGCCGTCCTGCCGGAGCCGTCCGCGGCGCCCGGGTCCAGCACCCTGGCCTCAAGGTAGACCGAGGGCCACCACGCCGGCAGCGACGGCAGGTCCGCGAGCACCTCCCGGACCTGCGCCACGGTGCCGGGCACCCGCCAGACGGTACGGAATTCATAGCCGGTGCCGGGCAGGGGCGCTCTCACGACAGAAAAGCTACCCCTGCCCGGCAGGGGGATCAAGGAAACCGGCTAGGCGACAGCTTCCTCCGTGAAGCCGTAGGGCACCTCGGGGCTCAGCTCCACTGTGTAGCGGCCGGCACCGATGCGGGTGACCAGGATGCCGCGGGTGCGGTCCGCGCGGGCCCGCAACTGCAGTTCGTACACGGCCGCGTTCAGCTTTTCATCCGCCTCGTCCGGATGCGTCGCACTGATTTCCAGCTTGGCGGTGGCTGAAGCCGGCCGCCGTTCTTTCACACTGTTCATTTCTGACACCGTTTCGTTCAGTCCGGCTCCGCCGCGGAGAACGGCGGACCCGGGATGGGAAGAAACCGGCCCGATTGTGGGGCAGCCGGGCCAGTAGTCGGCACGAGTTTCCCACCACAACCGTTGAAATTCCCAATTATGTGATTTGGGCAACACAGGTTGCACCGGGTCCGCCAGGGCACCGGACGGCGGGCTTAGACGGACTGCTGGGCATGCCCGTTGATCGCATCCGCCGCCCGGATCAGCGCCAGGTGCGAGAAGGCCTGCGGGTAGTTCCCGGCCATCCGCCTGTTCACCGTGTCGTACTCCTCGGACAGCAGCCCCAGCTCGTTCGTGTAGCCCACCAGCTGGTCCATCAGGTCCCGTGCATCGCCGATGCGTCCGGAGCGCGCGTACTGCTCCACCAGCCAGAAGGAGCAGGCCAGGAACGGGTACTCCCCCGGCGCCAGCCCGTCCACGCCCGTCTCCGTGAGATAACGGCGGACCAGCCCGGCCTCGTCCACCAGCTCCTGCTCGATCCGCTGGACGGTGCCCAGCATCATGTCGTCGTCGTACTTGACGAAGCCCACCTGCGGCAGCACCAGCAGGGCGGCGTCCAGGTCCGCGCTGTCGTAGCTTTGGGTGAAGGAATTGAGCTCCCGGTTGAAGCCATGCTCGAGGATCTCCTCGCGCAGCTGGTCACGCAGCTCGGCCCAGTGCCGGGCCTCGCCCTCCAGCCCGTGGTCCAGCACGGCGCGCACCCCGCGGTCGAAGGCCGCCCACATCATCACCCTCGAGTGCGTGAAATACTTCGGGTCCCCGCGCGTTTCCCAGATCCCGTGGTCCTTGGTGTCGTAGTGCCTTTCCACGTAGCGCAGCAGGGCCTTCTGCAGCGGCCAGGAGAAATGGTCCTCGACGCAGCCGATGTTGCGCAGCTTCTCCAGCGCCACCATGACCTCCCCGACAACGTCCGCCTGGTACTGGTAAACGGCACCGTTGCCGATCCGGACCGGCTTGGAGCCGGCATAACCGGGCAGGTGGTCCAGCTCGATCTCGGGCAGTTCCCGCTCGCCGGCCAGCCCGTACATGATCTGCAGGTCCTCCGGGTCCCCGGCCACCGCGCGCAGCAGCCAGTTGCGCCAGTGCAGGGCCTCGGTCTCGTAGCCGTGGGTCATCATGGTTTCCAGCGTCAGCGCGGCATCGCGCAGCCAGACATAGCGGTAGTCCCAGTTCCGCTCGCCGCCGAACTGCTCGGGCAGCGAGGTGGTGGGAGCCGCCACGATGCCGCCGGTGGTTTCGTGCGTCATGGCACGCAGCACCAGCAGCGACCGCTTGACCAGGTCGTGGTAGTCCCCCTGCGGCGGGAAGCGGGAGCACCAGTCCTGCCAGAACCTGGTGGTCTGCTCCAGTGCCTCGTCCACGTTGATCATCGGCGGCACGGTCTGGTGCGAGGGGAACCAGCACAGTTCGAAGTCCACCGTCTGCCCGGCCGCCACGGTGAACTCGCCGCGGTGGCGCCGGTGGGCACGGCGCGGCAGGTCCCCGCCGTGCAGGACGACGG
The DNA here is from genome assembly GCF_042679445.1 of Arthrobacter sp. GCM10027362. Lineage (NCBI taxonomy): Bacteria > Bacillati > Actinomycetota > Actinomycetes > Micrococcales > Micrococcaceae > Arthrobacter > Arthrobacter sp. GCM10027362. The sequence goes on along the minus strand of NZ_JBHTML010000190.1, from coordinate 4,239 downwards.
CGTTCGGTCCGCCGATGCCCACGATCGCCTCGGCGCCGGTTTCCTGGTCGGTGGTCCGGAAGACCCAGGGCACCACGTCGCCGTAGTGGAAGCGCAGGATCAGTTCCTGCTGCATGTCCACGGTGCCGGACAGGCCCTGCACGCGGCGGACCAGCGAGGCCCGCCGGTCCCCGGCCGGCATGAAGTCGGTGACCAGCGCCTCGCCGGTCGCCGTGCGCCAGCGGGTCTGCAGGACGAAGGTGGAGGGGATGTAGGCGCGTTCGACGACGGCGGGCTGTCCGGCTTCGGGCCGGTCGGCGTCCCCCGGCCAGGCAGCTTCCGGAGCTGCCTCCATCGCCTGTTCCAAGCCTTCGTAATAGTCCGCCTCCGCGTCGCTGGGCGCATAGGGCAGATCCCAGGCGCGGTCCGCGGCATGGCGTCCATTGCGCACCGCGGCCTCCTCCGCGACGCCGCCGCTCCGCCCGCCGGTATCGATGTGCGTTTGCGCGTTGCGGGCCTCGGCATCGGCGTCGGCGCCGCTGGCGACGGTATCCGGTGCCACGGTGCGGTCCGGGCGTTCGGCCACCCGGGTCGGGTCATTGGTTCCGGCGGCTTCCGGGCCGGCGCCCATGGGCGCCCCGCTTTGGGGTTCGGCGGCGGCGGGGGCAAGCAGCCAGCGGCCGTGTCCCGGCTCGCCCAGCAGGGCGGCAAAGAGGGAAGGTGAATCGAACCGGGGGAAGCACAGCCAGTCCATGCTGCCCGAGCGCGAGATCAGCGCGCCGGTGTGCAGATCCGAAATAAGGCCGTAATCCTCTATAGGGGATGCCATTTATCTACTGAATCACAGCGTGTTCGTTATTTCCACGGTCCCCGGCGGCCGTGGAGTGCGGCGTCCTAGCCGTGGATTTCCCGGACGGCGTAGCCCTCGGCCTTGGCGAAGAGGATCCTGGGGTCGGCGTCGCGGTTTTCAAGCCACGGCACGTCCCCGGCCGGGGTCATCGCCTCCACGCGGCCGGTCCTGACCACCCGGCTGCCCCTGCGGATCTGCACCTGCCGGCCGGCCAGCCCCGTCCACTGCCGGACCTGGTGTTCCGTGCCCTGGCGTTCCACGCCGTCCTTCCCCGGGTCAGTCCGTTTCCGGCCCTGCACGGCGGCGGCAGCCGTTGTGGCTGGGGCCGGCGCAGACGTGCGGGCCGTCCGCGATGCCGGCGAGCCAGACCTGCTGGAACGATCGATCTTCATGTGGCTTGTGCATGGTGGCGCTACCTGTTTCCTGTCCGTCAATCTCGTGCTGCGGGCTCGTGCTGCGGGCCGGGCCTGCCGCAGGCCCGCCTGCCGGGACCTCCGGGGGCGGCGCCGCCGCAGGATCTGCTGCAGCGGCACCGCCGGGGTCCGGCGGCCCGGAAGGGGCAGGGGTGCTCCGGGCTGGCCGGACCACGCACTCCCTGAAGGAGCGGGCCGCGGCGGTGCTTGGGGTGCGCGGCCCTCCAGATCAGGCTATAAACGAGCCGCCGCGGTGTCTGTGTGCAGCCGCACAGCCCGATTCGGACATTCCTGTGCATCAGCCGGCGGGGATCCGGGTGCGGGGAAGGCGTCCTGCGGCCCTGCAGCCGGGTCCTACAGCCCCGCAGCGGCGGCCTGCTTCAGCTGCCGGCGCACCTGGGCCGGGCGGTTCGTGGTGATCTCCTGGATCCCCAGCCCGCGGCACAGCTCCACGTCCTCCGGTGCATCCACGGTCCAGGCCCGCAGCCGGACGCCGCGGGCCAGCCAGCGTTCGATCAGCGCACGGTGGGATCTGATGTAGTCCAGGCCCGGGCCCGCCATTCCCACCCGCTCGTGTTCGATAAGCCGCTCGCCCTCGGACAGCGCGCGGCGGATCAGGGAAGCGACGGCGCCGGCGGCCAGGCTGCCCAGGAAGAGGCTGTCGCGGATCTCCTCGGCGTCCACGTCGTCGAGCAGCTGGCACAGGTGGTCCGCGGGCACGTAGCTGCCCAGGTACTCCACGGCGCCGGGGTGGAAGCTCATGAAGGAGATCCTGATGCCGTCGACGGTGGAAGTCTCCGGGTCCCAGCCCTCGGCCATCAGGTACTCGAGAAGTTCGTCCTCCAGCTGCTGGCCGTACGGGCTGGGATGCTTGAGCTCGATGGCCAGCTCCATCGGGCGGCCGGCGCCGCGCATGATCTGCAGCAGGTCGTCCACGGTGACGAGCTGGTCCGCGGTGCCGCCGAATTCGGGCGGTATGCTGACCCCGCGCCAGGACGAGACATCCAGGCGCAGCAGCTCCTCCAGCGTATGGTCCGCAACGTCCCCGCTTCCTGTGGAAGTACGCTCCAGTGTGAAATCGTGGAAGCAGACGAGCTTAAGGTCTTTGGTCAGGTGGACGTCGCACTCGATTCCGTCGGCACCGTCGGCGATAGCCTGCAGGAAGGCTGCACGCGTGTTCTCGGCGTATTGCCCGCTGGACCCGCGGTGGGCGAAGATCTTGTGCTTCATGATGTTCACGGTACGTGAACCGATTGCCCGGACTGAAGCGTCCGGCGGCGGAGAGGTGGACTTGGAGTGACACTTCGGGATACGGGCCGACAGGCCCCGGCGGACACGCTGCCGGCTGGCAGGCTCCGGCCGGTGCCCAGCGAGGCGGACCGGGCGGCGGCCCTGCGGAAAATGAAGGCCGTGGCCACGGGCCTGCTGGTGCTGCTGGCGGTCATCTTCCTGGTCGCCTTTGCGCTGCAGGAGCGCTACCCGTGGCTGCAGTATGTCCGGGCGGCGGCCGAGGGCGGCATGGTCGGCGCGCTGGCGGACTGGTTCGCGGTGACGGCGCTGTTCAAGCATCCGATGGGGGTGAAGATTCCGCACACCGCCATCATTCCGCGGCGCAAGGACCAGATCGGCGCCAGCCTGGGCCAGTTCGTGGAACAGAACTTTCTCGCCGAGGACGTGGTGCAGGCGAAGATCCGCTCGCTGGGTATCTCCCGGCGGGCGGGCAGCTGGCTGGCGCGGCCGGAGAACGCGGACCGGGTGGCCCGCGAGGGCGCGGCCGCCATCCGCGGCGCCATGCTGGTGCTCAACGACCAGGACGTCCAGGACATCATCGAGTCCATGGCCCGGCGCTACGTGCTGGATCCGCCGTGGGGTCCCCCGCTGGGCCGGCTGGCCCGGCGCGTGCTCGACGACGGCCACCACCTCAAGCTCGTGGACCTGCTGGTGGACCGGGCGGCGGACTGGGTGCTGGACAACGAGGGGACGGTGATCCGGCTGGTCTCGGAGCGCTCCCCCACCTGGGTGCCCCAGATCATGGACTCCCTGATGGGCCTGAAGGTCCACCAGGAGCTGTACAAGTTCGTGACCGCCGTCCAGGCGGACCCCAACCACGAGGTGCGCCGGCAGCTGGACAAGTACCTGCTGTCGCTGACCGAGGACATGCAGCATGACCCGGAGATGATCGCCAAGGTGGAGGCGATCAAGCACAATGCCCTGGGCGATCCCGAGGTCCGCACCCTGGCCGCACGGACCTGGGAAACCATCAAGGCGGCGCTGCTGGACGCCGTCGGGGACCCGGAGAGCCAGCTCAGCCGGGCCTTCACCACCGCCGTGCGGGACTTCGGCACCCGGCTGGCCACCGACGTCGAGCTCTCGGCCAAGGTGGACGGCTGGATCACCGAGGCCACCGGCTACCTGGTGCGCAACTACCGCACGCAGATTGCCGGGGTGATCACCGAGACCGTGGAGCGCTGGGACGCGACGGAGACCTCACGCAAGATCGAGCTGCAGGTGGGCCGGGACCTGCAGTTCATCCGGATCAACGGCACCGTGGTCGGTTCGCTGGCCGGGCTGGCCATCTTCACGGTGGCGGACCTGCTGCTCAGGTAGGCCGGCTACCCCAGGAAGCGGATGCGCCGGCCCGGCCGGGCCTGGGCCAGCAGCGGCAGGTCCGCCGGGACGACGACGGCGGGCACCGGATAGCCGCCGGTCACCGGGTGGTCGGCCAGGAAGACCGTCGGAAGCCCCGACGGCGGCACCTGGACCGCGCCGGTGACCATGCCCTCGCTGGGCAGCTCGCCCTCGACCGCGCGCTCCAGCGGCCGGCCCAGCAGCCGCACGCCCACCCGGTTGCTCTCCGGACTGACCGTCCAGTCCCGGCCGGTCAGGTGCTGCCAGCAGCTGCGGGCGAACCAGTCCAGCCGGGGACCGGGCTCGATCCGCACGACGATCGGCCCGGCCGGCGGGTCCGCGGCGGGGACCCAGGCCGCCTCCGGTGCC
>NZ_JBHTML010000189.1:0-7281 GCF_042679445.1 Arthrobacter sp. GCM10027362 | reverse complement strand
CGCCGCGGGCACGGCGGCGTGTGCGGCGGTGCCGCCGGCCAGCAGCGGCAGGGCGGCCAACCCTGCCGCCCCGGCCCCCACCGTCTTCAGCAGTGTCCGGCGGTCCGGGGAAGCGGAACTGGTTCCGGTCATGGGAATCTCCTCGGGATGCACCAACAACATGCTCCGGTCCGCGCCTCCCCCGGGACCGCCGGGCTGAAGCCTTACCCCACCAATGGTGGACCGCCGGGGCCGTTTGGGACAGTGCGCCCGGGAAATCCGGCTCAACCGGTCATCGCACCGCTTCGGTACGCGAACCGCCCCGGGGCCCGTGACGGTGTTTGACCGGTGAAGGGCCGTCCCGCAGCATTCGAGCGGAGATGACGGCGGCGCGGGGGCACCGCACGGACGAACAGCCCCTCCAGCGGCTGCGCATCCGCGAGGCGGTGGAAAACCGGGCGGCCCGGCGGGACGGGGAATGGAAGTTCGTGCTCCGCCAGCCCACTACGAAGCCGACCCGCTGACGCCCGCGGTTCCCCGTACAGACGCGGTTCGCGCCGGCCGGCGAGTAGGACAACTGCCGAAAATCCCACAGTCCTACCGCACCTTCCCGCGGCCGCCTAGACTCGCATCTGTCTCCACTACTATCCCGCGGACAGGAGCACCCTATGCCCACGCCCGATATTGCCCCCGGCGCACCCTGCTGGATCGACCTGATGACTTCGGACCCTGAACGGGCCCAAAACTTCTATGCCGAACTCTTCGGCTGGACGTACGAAACCGGGGATGAGGAAAAGTACGGCGGCTACGTCATGGCCTTCAAGAACGGACAGCCGGTAGCCGGCTTGATGAAGAACGACGGGCAGTCCGGCTACCCCGACGCCTGGAACACGTACCTGCGCGTCGAGGACATCGAGTCCGTGACGGACGCGGCGGCCAGCCACGGAGGGCAGGTCTTCGTGGCGCCCATGGAAGTTCCCGAACAGGGCCGGATGGCCATGCTCGGCGACCCGGGCGGGGCCGCCGTCGGCCTTTGGCAATTCGGCGGGCACACCGGCTTCAAGATCCACGACGAGTCCGGCGCCCCGGTGTGGCACGAGCTGCACACCCGGGACTACCCGGCCACGGTGAAGTTCTACCAGGACGTCTTCGGCTGGAACACGGACGTCATGAGCGACACCCCGGAGTTCCGCTACACCACCCTCGGCGCCGGGGACGATGCCGCTGCCGGCATCATGGATGCCTCGGCGTTCCTGCCCGAGGGTGTGCCCTCCAGCTGGCAGGTGTACTTCGGAGTCGACAACGCCGACGCCACGGTGGAGAAAGCCCTCGCGCTCGGGGGCCAGCTCGTCCAGGCCGCCGAAGACACTCCCTTCGGCCGGATGGCGACCCTGACGGACCCGACCGGAGCAACGTTCAAGATCAACGAGGTCAAACCGGCAGCCGGCTGAGCCCAGGACTTCACCCAGCAGCACCTGGCGTCCGGTTCCGCACCCGGCCGCGCCGGCCCCGGTGGTTGGGCGGCGCGGCCGGGTGCGGATTTCTAGATTCCGCTGCCCCGGGCCCGGTCGTCGCCGGCCGCTTCCTCCGGCGGCCGGACCGCATTGGCGGCGGATTCCTCGGATACAGGCACGCCTTCCGGGCTGGGAGGCGGCGCCATCTCGACCACCGGCGTGGTGTCCGACGGGGTGGCCGTCGTCATCCCGCCCACCGGGGTCATGTCCCGGGGGGCGGCCGCCGTCTCGTCGTCGGCGTCCTTCCCGGAGGCGGCCGCGGCCACACCGGCAGCGGCCGCGGCGGCAGCTGCTACGCCGACGCCGGCAGCGGCCACCTTTCCCGACACCCCTGCCTTGCCGCTGTCCCCGCGCGAGGCGGCGGCATCCTGAACGCCCGGGGTTCCCGCGGCCGCACCTTCGTTGATCGAACCGCGCCAGGCACCGGTGGCATAGCCCTCGGACTCGATGAACTCCTTGAACCTTTTCAGGTCGGCCTCGGCCTGCTTCTCGACCACGTTGAGCTTGTCGCCGACCTGCTCCACCAGGCCCTCGGGCTCGTATTCAAGCGACAGGCGCACCGACGTCTGGCCGCCGCCCATGTCCTCGAAGGTCACCGCCCCGGCGTTCGTCGCGCCCTCGGTCGCCGCCCAGGCGACCTTGTGGTCCGGCACCTGCTCCAGGATCCTCGCCTGCCACTGCCGGCGGACACCGGCGATCTCGGCCACCCACTCCAGCCGGTCATCGCCGAGCTGCTTCACGCTCTTCACACCGCCCATGAAGTGGGGAAAGTCCTCAAACTGGGTCCATTGGTTGTAAGCCGTGCCTACCGGAACGTTGACCAGGATCTGCTTCTCGACCTTCGTGCTCATGGCTTCTCCTTTGACTCGAAAAGGCGGCTGGAGGCCTCCAGTTACTCAGCATGCTTACCATATCCTCCCCGTCCACCGCCGGCCAGTGTCCAGGCGCCCGCCTGCCTGCCCGAACGGCAGCACGGTATCGCACGACCTTTACGCCTTGCCCCCGCGGTGATCGCCAGGCTCGGATCCATCCGCCGCCTGCGCTCCCGGCACGACCAGCCGCGGCTGCGGCCCGGGGCCGGAACGGATAAGTTGCATTTGCGGTGCTAGTCTGATATGGGGCGCACTCTAGGAACGCATTGCAGGACCTTAAGGAGTCGAACCATGAGCGTCGAGCCGGAATCCGCAGCGGGATCCGTCCGCCCTGCCGGCCTCCAGGCACCGGTTTCCGCCGCGGCAGCAATTGCCGATCCGGCGGCACTGGGTCTGGCCGCCTTTGCCCTGACGACCTTCGTGCTGAGTTTCTTCAACGCCGGACTGATCCCCCGTACCGCCGAAGGGGTGGTCTTCGGCCTCGCCCTCTTCTACGGCGGCCTCGCCCAGTTCGCCGCGGGCCTCTGGGAATTCGCCAAGGGGAATACCTTCGGCGCCACCGCCTTCTGTTCATACGGCGGGTTCTGGATGGCCTTTGCGTTCCTGGCCCGCTTTACCGACCTCAGCGGGGCCGGGGCCGATGCCGAAAAGGGCGTGGGGCTGTTCCTGCTGGCCTGGGGCATTTTCACCCTGTACATGACCGTCGCCGCCTGGCGCACCAACATGGCCGTTTTCGCCGTCTTCGTCTTCCTGACCCTGACCTTTTTCGCCCTGGCCATCGGTGCCTTCAGCGGGGCGGCAGTCATGACCCGTCTCGGCGGCTGGCTCGGCATCCTGACGGCGCTGCTGGCCTGGTACGCCTCCTTCGCCGTCGTCGCCAATTTCACCTTCAAGCGGACGCTACTGCCCGTCTGGCCCAAGTGAGGAACCATGGCACAGCAATCGGGACCGGCCGACGAAACCCTTTCCAACCTGCTCCACGAAAACCGCCGCTTCGAACCGCCGCCGGAGTTCGCCGCCCACGCGAACGCCACCGCGGACGCCTATGCCGAGGCAGCCCGGGACCGGCTCGGATTCTGGGACCGGCAGGCCCGGCGCCTGGACTGGGCCGAGCCGTGGACCGAGGTGCTGGATTGGTCGCAGGCGCCGTTCGCCAAATGGTTTGTCGGCGGCAGGCTCAACGCGGCCCACAACTGCCTGGACCGCCATGTGGCCGCAGGCCGCGGGGACAAGGTCGCCTACTACTTCGAGGGCGAGGGCGGCGACACCCGCACCATCACCTACGCGCAGCTGACGGACATGGTCTGCCAGGCGGCGAACGTGCTCACGGAGCTGGGCGTGCAGACCGGGGACCGGGTGGCCATCTACATGCCCATGATCCCCGAAACCGTCGTGGCCATGCTGGCCTGCGCCCGGATCGGCGCCCCGCACACCGTGGTCTTCGGCGGCTTCTCCTCCGACGCGCTGAAAACCCGGATCCACGACTGCGACGCGCGGATCGTCATTACGGCCGACGGCGGCTACCGCCGCGGCAAGGCGTCGGCCCTGAAGCCGGCGGTGGACGAGGCGCTGGCCGACTGCCCCGAGGTGCGCAACGTGCTGGTGGTGCGCCGGACCGGCCAGGACATCGACTGGACCGAGGGCCGGGACCTGTGGTGGCACGAGACCGTCGAGACGGCCAGCACGGAGCACCGGGCGCAGGCCTTCGACGCCGAGCACCCGCTGTACATCATGTACACCTCCGGCACCACGGGCAAGCCCAAGGGCATCCTGCACACCACCGGCGGCTACCTGGCCGGCTGCGCCTATACGCACTGGGCGGTCTTCGACCTCAAGCCGGAGACCGATGTGTTCTGGACGGCGGCAGACATCGGCTGGGTCACCGGCCACAGCTACATTGTCTACGGGCCGCTGGCCAACGGCGCCACCTCGGTGCTCTACGAAGGCACCCCGGACACACCCCACCAGGGCCGCTGGTGGGAAATCATCGACAAGTACAACGTGTCGATCCTCTACTGCGCCCCCACCGCCATCCGCACCTTCATGAAGTGGGGCGCGCAGATCCCGGCCAAATTCGACCTGTCCAGCCTGCGGCTGATCGGCTCGGTCGGGGAACCGATCAACCCCGAGGCCTACATCTGGTACCGCGAGCACATCGGCCACAACCGCACCCCGGTGGTGGACACCTGGTGGCAGACCGAGACCGGGGCCATCATGATCAGCCCGCTGCCCGGGGTCACCGCCGGCAAACCCGGGGCCGCCATGGCCGCGCTGCCCGGCATCGGGGCGGACGTGGTGGACGACGAGGGTAGGTCCGTGCCGAACGGCTCCGGCGGCTACCTGGTGCTGACCGAGCCCTGGCCGTCCATGCTGCGCACCATCTGGGGCGACGAGCAGCGCTACAAGGACACCTACTGGTCCCGGTTCCCCGGCCTCTACTTCGCCGGCGACGGCGCGAAGAAGGACGAGGACGGGGACATCTGGGTGCTGGGCCGGGTGGACGACGTGATGAACGTGTCCGGGCACCGGCTGTCCACCACCGAGATCGAGTCGGCCCTGGTCTCGCACCCGAAGGTGGCCGAGGCCGCCGTCGTCGGCTCCAGCGACGAGACCACCGGCCAGGCCATCGTCGCGTTCGTGATCCTGCGCCAGGATGCCGGCGGCGGCGGTGAGGACATCGTGGGCGAGCTGCGCGAGCACGTGGCCAAGGAGATCGGCAAGCTGGCCCGGCCCCGCCAGATCATGGTCGTCTCCGAGCTGCCCAAGACCCGGTCCGGCAAGATCATGCGGCGGCTGCTGCAGGACGTGGCCGAGCACCGCGCGATCGGGGACGTGACCACCCTGGCGGACTCCAGCGTCATGGACCTGATCCGGTCCGGGATGGAGCACGGCACGTAGGGACTTCCTGGCGCATGGCTGACGACGACATGGCGACTCCCCGGGCGCTGATAGCCGATTTCGAGGAACACGCCGGGCTCCCTCCGGGCGCAGGCGAGCGCTTCTCCGGCTACGGCGTGCTGGGCCTGCCGTTCAGTTCCGGGCACGTCCTGGCCCTGCGGCGCTTCCCCGCCTCCTCGCTCGGCCCCGGCTACACCTCGGTGTGGCTGCGCACCCCGGCCGGGTCCTGGGTCATGTATGCGACCGTGGCCCCCTCCCTGTCCTGCCCGCGGTTCTTCGGGAGCGCCCTCGAGGCCGCCTCGGTGCACGAGATTTCCCTTGCCTGGCGCGATGACGCTTGCCTTACCGTCGGCATCGGGGACGACGTGGATCTGGAATGGGACATCCGCCTCGGCTCGACCCCTGCGACCCGCCTGATGACTGCCCTCGCCGGCGCCCTGCCGGACCAGCTGTGGCGCCGGCGGCTGGTCCTGAGGGCCATCGCGGCGGTGGCCGGCCCGTCCCTGCGGGCAGGCCGGATCGGGCTGACGGGCCGGGCGTCCAACCGCCAGCACTTCAGCGCCCGGCCGCAGCGGCTGTGGCTGATCCGGGAAAGCCGCGCCCTCCTGCACGGACAGGACCTTGGCACCATCAGGGCCCTGCCGGCCCAGGCCCGGCTGGGCGATTTCCGGCTGCCGCAGCGCGGCCTCTTCATGGCCGGCTCGGTGGTGTTCGAATCCTTCGACCCGGCGCGGCACCTGCAGGCTCCGGCTCCCGGGACGGCGCCCAGAGGCCGGTCCCGGATCCAGGGGACGTTGCACCCGGCCGGCCGCTTGGTCAGATCGGCCAGCACGCGGCCGCATCCCGAGCTCCTGAACAAAGTCATTGATTCTTGACGTTGTGTCAAATATTCTTGACATCAGTCCGTACCGGGGACCGTGAGGCTGCGAGGAGCAGGAATGGGTTCTGAGGAGAGAAGCACCTGGATCATGCTGGTGGTCGCCATTGTGGCCTATGCCAGCTACCTCGCCGTCGTTTTGGGCCGGGCGGGCGACGTTCCGCTCGCCGAGGTGCCGTACGTGGCGCCGATGCTGTGGAGCATCGGCGGGGCCATCGCCGTCTCGATCGTGCTGAACATCGCGGCCGGCATCGTCCTGCGCGACGGCGCGGGCAAGAAGGACCAGCGGGACCGGGAGATCTACCGCTTCGGCGAGTATACCGGCCAGGCGTTCCTCGTCCTGGGCGGCGTCGCCGCGCTGGTCATGGCCCTGGCCGAGGTCCCCCATTTCTGGATCGCCAACGCGCTCTACCTCGCGTTTGTCCTGTCCGCGGTCCTCGCCTCCGCCGCCAAGCTCGTCGCCTACCGCCGGGGCCTGCCGGCATGGTGAAGCCGACCAGGGTCACCAACGACATCCGCCGGCTGCGCTTCGGGCACGGCGAGATGACCCAGGCCGAACTGGCCGGACGCCTTGGCGTGACCCGCCAGACCGTCATCGCCATCGAGCAGGGCCGCTATTCGCCCTCGCTCGAACTGGCCTTCCAGATCGCCCGGGTGTTCGGGGTGCCGCTGGACGAAGTGTTCCACTATCCGGCAGGAGAAGGAGAAACCCCATGAAAGCGATTGTGCAGGATGTGTACGGCTCCCCCGAGGTCCTGCGCCTGGCGGACATCGATACCCCGGAGGCCGGCGACGACGACGTGCTCGTCCGGGTCCGGGCGGCCGGGGTCGACGCCGGCGTCTGGCATTTGATGGCCGGCCGGCCGTACCTGCTGCGCCTGTTCGGCTTCGGGCTGCGCGGCCCCCGGGTGCGCGTGCGGGGACGGGACGTCGCCGGCACCGTCGCCGCCGTCGGACGCAACGTGACCCGGTTCCGGCCCGGCGACGAGGTGTTCGGCACCTGCCTTGAGGGCAGCTACGCCGAGTACGCGCGCACCAAACAGGACCGGCTCGAGCACAAGCCGGCGAACCTGGACTTCGAACAGGCCGCGGCGGTGCCGGTCTCGGCCTGCGCGGCCCTGCACGGCCTGCGCGATGCCGG
>NZ_JBHTML010000188.1:0-7343 GCF_042679445.1 Arthrobacter sp. GCM10027362 | reverse complement strand
TGGCGGCGGCCCAGCCGGCCGGCCACGCACCGGACAGGCCCAGCAGCGCCGGCACCGCCGTCGTCGTCGGGCCGGTGAGCAGCGCCGCCCAGCCGGTAAAGGCCGTCAGGGACGTCTTGCCGAGGGCCAGAAGCAGGAAGAACAGGAACCACAAGGCGGCCCAGCTCAACCACAGCACGGCCAGCAGCGGGTCCGCGGGCAGGCTGCCGGCACTGTAGACCAGCGCCAGCACGGCCACCAGCCCGCAGAACCAGCCCAGCCCGGCCGAACCGAGGCCCAGCAGGGCGTCCAGGCCCACGTACAGGTAGGTGAGGCCAAAGAGGAAGACGCCGCTGACGCCCAGCAACACCGCAGGGTCGCCATCGGCGGCCACGGCGGACAGTACCGCCAGCACCAGCTGGACGGCACCGATCAGCAGGTTAAAGACGCCGGAATCCCGGCCCTGGATGCGTCCGAGCAGGCCGAGCCCGTTGATCAGCAGGACGGCGCCGGAGAGGATCAGGCAAATGAAAGACATGGACATTCCCGGAAATCAGGGACGCCGCAGATACGGCGCCGTGCTTGCCCCGGAGCTGCTGCGCCGTGGCCGGATCATCATCTGGGGCACCCCGCCACGGAAGGAGGGTTGCCGTCCAACAAGCCAGGGCTTCGCGTTGGAACTCTTGATCTGACCAAGAGCGTAGGACCGGGCCGGCAGGCGTTCAAGGTTTGTGACCCCGGGAGACTTTATGTGGCGTTCCGGTTGTCACAATGACGACACGCTGCGGACGTAGGATTCTTCTTAGAGCGGGGCGGCAGGGTCCCTGCGTGGCGCAGAGTGGGGCGCGAGGCTCCCGCTGTGGCGGCGAAGCCGACACTGCGGGAGCCCCCACTCTCAGCGGCACGAAAGGGCCTGCCCGCTCGCCAATCTTCCCCACCCCCCGAGAGGCCCCCATGAGCATGCCCGGAAGGTCGTCAGCGTTCCACTGGAACATCCACGGCGACGGCAAGACCATCACCCCCGGTTCGGTAGTGGCCCCGCAGGAGCGGTTGAGCTGGCCGCGGACCATCGGCATCGGCGCCCAGCACGTAGTGGCCATGTTCGGCGCGACCTTCCTGGTGCCGCTGCTGACCGGTTTCCCGCCGGCCACCACGCTGCTCTTTTCCGGCGTGGGGACCATCCTGTTCCTGATCATCACCGCGGGCAGGATCCCCAGCTACCTCGGCTCCAGCTTCGCATTCATCGCCCCGGTCGGGGCGGCGATGAACCAGCACGGCATGGGCGGGGCGCTCGGCGGACTGATCATGGCCGGCGCCGTGCTCTTCCTGGTCGGCCTGGTGGTCCACAAGGCCGGGGCGCACTGGATCCAGGCGGTCATGCCGCCGGTGGTCACCGGCGCCATCGTGGCACTGATCGGCCTGAACCTGGCGCCTGCGGCCAAGGCGAACTTCGAGAAAGGCGCGGTCACCGGGCTGGTCACGGTGACGGCCATCCTGCTGGCCACGGTGCTGTTCCGCGGCCTGCTCGGCCGGCTGTCCATCCTGGTCGGCGTGCTGGCCGGCTACCTGACCGCGGTGCTGCGCGGCGAGGTGGACTTTTCGGCCATCGGCAATGCTGCGTGGGTCGGCCTGCCGCCGTTCCAGCTGCCCTCCTTCCACCTCTCCGTGGCCGGGCTGTTCGTGCCGGTGGTGCTGGTGCTGGTGGCGGAGAACATCGGGCACGTAAAGTCCGTGGCCGCCATGACCGGGCAGAACCTGGACCCGTACGCCGGACGCGCACTGATGGCGGACGGACTGGCCACCGTACTGGCCGGCACCGGCGGCGGTTCGGGCACCACCACCTACGCGGAAAACATCGGCGTCATGGCTGCCTCCAAGGTCTACTCCACCGCCGCCTACTGGGTGGCCGGCACCATCGCGGTGCTGCTGAGCCTGTTCCCGAAGTTCGGCGCCCTGATCGCCACCGTGCCGCCGGGGGTGCTCGGCGGCGCCGGCGTAGTGCTGTACGGCATGATCGGCATCCTGGGCGTGCGCATCTGGGTGCAGAACCGGGTGAACTTCGGCAATCCGATCAACCTCTCGGTCGCCGGCGTGGCCCTGGTGGTGGCGATCGCCAACTTCACCTGGGCCGTGGGCGAGCTGCGCTTCGAAGGCATCGCCCTGGGCACCGCCGCCGCGCTGGTGATCTACCACGGCATGAACCTGGTCGCCCGCTGGCGTGGCACCGAACCGCTGGACGCCGCCGAGGACCAGGGCGCCCAGCCCTCCAAGCTCGGCTGAGCCCCGGCTGGCATCCGGGGGCTGGCGCCTGCCGGCGGACCTGCGTAGCGTCGGTTAACGGCGAGGGCGGCCAGCCCCGAAGGCTCCGCGCCGCATCGATGCCAATCCAGTGCCAGTCCATTGCAAGGAGCCCGGGATGGCCGGATGGAATGCCGACACGGCGGCCGGGCCGCTGGGTGCCGGGACGGTGACCTCGGTGGAGGGATCGTCCTTCTGTATTTCCTCGGCGAACGGGGACATCCATCCCGAGCTGCCGCACGGTGTTTTCCATCAGGACACGCGCATCCTGTCCCGCTGGAACCTGACCGCCAACGGCCAGCCCGTGGAGCCGCTGGGGGGCCGAGACGAAGGAACCCTACCGGGCACCGTTTGCCCGCCGGCTGCCGGAGCTGTTCTGCGGCTTCAGCCGCGAACACTTCGACGAACCCGTGCCCTACCCGACGGCGTGCTCGCCGCAGACCTGGGCCGCCACCGCGCCGATCTTCCTGGTGAAGAACCTGATGCGCTACGACCCGCACGTTTCCCTCGGCGGCCTGTGGCTGGACCCGGTGCTCCCGGCGTAGCCGGATGGGTGCGGCCGTAGACTGGCCCGATCATTGCCGCTAGCGTTGCAGGCAGCGCGCCCCGGGGTCCGGTCCCGGGGCCACCCGCAGAGGAGGAAGCATGGCCAACCGCACCTACAGCGTCTCCGAAATCGTCGGCAGCTCCCCGGAGGGCGTGGATGCAGCCGTCAACAATGCCATCACTCAGGCCAACAAGACGCTGCGGAACCTGGACTGGTTCGAGGTCAAGGACATCCGCGGCCATCTGGTGGACGGTGCCGTCGCCGACTGGCAGGTGACCATCAAGCTCGGCTTCCGGATCGAGGAGTGATCGGGTAGCCGAAGCACAGCGCGGGCGGCCCGCGGCGGGAACCGGTTCAGGCACCTTCGAGTGCCTGCTGCGTGGCCAGGGCGAGGTATTCCGCCGGGTGCGCGAAGGCGTCCTGGGGTGTGCGGACCAGATCCAGCACGCTGGCCGCCGCCGCCACCCCCCGGGCGGCCAGTTCCTGCGGCGGCAGCGTAATGCTCCCTGCCACGACGACGGCGGGGACCCCGTGCGCCTGGGCCCGTTCGGCCACGCCGAGCGGTGCCTTGCCGCGCAGGGACTGCGCATCCAGCGCGCCCTCGCCGGTGATCACCAGGTCTGCCTCCGCAAGCGCCTCGTCCAACCCCACCAGCTCCGCGACCAGGTCGAAGCCGCGCTGCAGGCGGGCGTTGGTGAAGGCCAGGAATGCTGCGGGGAAGCCGCCGGCGGCGCCGGCGCCGGGGACGTCAACGTCGGATCCGGTCACGGCCTCCAGCAGCTCGGACCAGTGGTGCAGCGCCTCGTCGAGCAGGTTCCGGGCCGTGGCGTCCGCGCCCTTCTGCGCCCCGAAGACATGGGCGGCACCTTCCGGGCCCACCAGCGGATTGTCCACATCGGCGGCAATGCGCAGCGTGGCGGAGCGCAGCCGCTGGTCCAGCCCGGAATCCTCCGCCCAGCGGGCCGAGAGCAGCGCCGCGCCGCCGAGGGGCACCTCGGCTCCGCCGTCGTCGTACACCTTCAGGCCCAGCGCGCGCAGCGCACCGGAGCCGCCGTCGGTCATTGCCGATCCGCCGACGCCGAGCACAATCTCCGCGGCCCCGGCATCCAGGGCGGCGGCGATGAGCTCGCCACCGCCGTAGGAATGCGCCGCCAGGGCCGTCTGCACCGAGGGCTCCACCAGCATCAGCCCGCAGGCGCGGGCGATCTCGATCACCGCGGTCCGCCGGCCGGCCCGCTCCAGCAGGGCCCAGGACGCGGTCACATCCTTCTGCAACGGGCCGCTCACGCGCGCCGTGCGCTCCTCCGCGCCGGCGGCGAGCGCGGCCTCCAGGGTCCCCTCGCCGCCGTCGACCACCGGCAGCAGCCGGACCCTGGCATCCGGGTACACCCGCAGCACGCCCTGGGCCATGGCCGCGGCCGCCTCCGCGGCGGACAGGGTCCCCTTGAATTTGTCCGGGGCAACCAGCACCCTCACGGCTGCACCCGCTGGGGCCAGAAGCCGCGTTCCTGCATGGCTTCGGCCAGCAGGTCCGCCCGGTCCGTCATGATGCCGTCCACCCCCAAATCCAGCAGCCGGTCCATTTCCTGCCTTTCGTTGACGGTCCACACATGCACGGCCAGTCCCGCCCGGTGGCAGCGGCGCACGAAGGCCGGGGTCACCACCGGGTACCGGCGGTAGCTGACGGGCACCTGCACCGCCTGCATCCGCGCTGCCCGGCCGAGCGTGCGTGACAGGCCCAGCCGGCCCAGGGCGGCCAGCGCCGTCAGCGACACCACGCCCCCGGAACTGGCGGCGGGCCTGGACAAGGTCCGGAAGACCGCCAGCCGGCGCCGGTCCGAGAAGGAGGTCACGAGCACCCGGTCATGGGCCGAGTGGCGTTCGATCAGCTCCGCGAGCAGGGCCGATCCGGCCTTGTCCTTGACATCCACGTTGAGCTTGACGTCCGGCCACTCCGCGAGCAGTTCCTCCATCGTGGGAATGGGCTCGGCCCCGCCGATCCGCACCTGCCGCAGCTGCGCGGCGGTCCGGGCCGAGATGGGTCCGGTGGCGTCGGTGATCCGGTCCAGGGTGGCATCGTGGAAGACCATCAGCACGCCGTCGGCGCTGGAGCGCACGTCCGTCTCCAGATAGCAGTAGCCCATTTCGACGGCGGCGCGGAAGGCGGCCATGGAATTCTCCAGCCCGGCCGGCGAGAAACCGCGGTGGGCGAAGGCCGCCGGCGCCGGACCGGCCGGACCCGAAAGCGCATTGTCCAGGTAGGGCATGCGGGTGCTCACCTTCAGTACTCTACCGCCGGCGCCCCGTCCCGGAACGGGAGGCGGCCCAATCCCCTACAGCAGCGCGAGGCGGGTCTCGAGGATCTGCGCCACGCCGTCGTCCTCGAACGCCGGGGCCTGGAAGCGGGCGGCCTCGATTGCCCACGGGTGGCCGGACGCCATGGCGTAGCCGTGGCCGGCCCACTCCAGCATCTCAATGTCGTTGGGCATGTCCCCGAAGGCCACCACGTCCTCGGCGGCGATGTCCAGGGAGGCCGCATAGTCTGCCAGCGTGACGGCCTTGTTGATCCCGGGCCGGGCCATTTCCAGCAGCGGCACGCCGACCGCCGAGTGCGTTACCGCCACCAGGTGTGAAACCGCCGGCAGCACCTGGGCGAGGAAGGCATCCGGCTCCAGTTCCCCGCCGCGGGCCAGGAACTTCACCACCGAGTCCCCCGCCTCAAGGGATTCGTGCAGCGGCCGGGGCACAATCCCGCCCAGCAGCTCCACCGAACCGGATTCCACGAACCCGGGTTCCAGCTGGAAGCCCTCGGTGGTCTCGGCCGCAAAGGCCACGTGCGGATGCAGGCCCAGGATGATCTCGCGGGCCGCGAAGAGGTCCCGGTGCGGCACCGTCTGGGCCGAGAGCACGCGGTCCGCGGCCAGGTCGTACAGCACGGCGCCGTTGGAACAGATCACCACGCCCTCGTGTCCGATCTGCTCGCGCAGCGGAGCCAGCCAGCGCGGGGGCCTGCCGGTGACGAAGACAATCTGCACCCCGGCGTCCGCCGCGTCCCGGAAGGCACGCACGGTACGGGGGCTGATCCTCCCGTCGCGACCAATGATCGTGCCGTCCAGGTCGCTGGCAATCAAACGCATGGGTCCATTTTAGTCGGACCGTCAGGACCCCAGTTCGTCCCTGCTCGGCGGGTCGGCCCCGGCCCGGGAAACGGTGATGGCCGCGGCCCGGGTGGCGTACCCGAGCACCTCCTGCAGCTGCGCACGGCCGATATCCCGCAGCCGGTCCCGCCAGCCGGAGCCGGCCAGGCCGCGGTCCACCAGCGTGCCGATGAGGGCGGCCGTGAAGGAATCCCCGGCACCCACGGTGTCCACCACGTCCACGTCCGGGGTGCCCAGCTGGACCGTGCCGCACCGGGCCACCGCCCAGGGCCCGCCCGCCCCGCGCGTGACCACCACGATGGCCGGGCCCAGGGCCAGCCAGGCGCGCGCCGTCTCCTCGGCGGAGCGCTCCGGATGCAGCCAGCGCAGGTCCTCCTCGGAGGCACGGACCAGGTCGCTCAGCCGCACGAACCTTTCGGCCTGCCGGCGGGCGAATTCCCGGTCCGTGATCACCGTGGGCCGGCAGTTCGGGTCGTAGCTGATCAGCGAGCGCGGGTGGGCGTGTTCAACGGCAGCGAGCACGGCATGCGCGCCGGGCTCCAGCATGGCGGCCAAGGATCCGGTATGCAGCCAGGTGGTGCCGTCCAGCAGCCGGGGCAGGGCCTTGTCCAGCGGCGGCAGCTCCCAGAGCACGTCGAAACTGTAGTGGGCCGTGCCGGCCGCGTCCAGCCTGGCAATAGCCACGCTGGTGGGCTTCGCATCCGGTGACAGCGGGGTCAGCACCGCGTTGCGGCGCAGATAATGCGTGATCATCGCGCCGTAGTCGTCCCGGCCGTACCTGCCGACAAACTGGACCGGATGGCCAAGCCGGGCCAGGCCCACAGCCACGTTCATGGGGCTGCCGCCCACGTGGAGGCGCGGGGCGGAGGTGCCGCTCCTGACCACGTCCACCAGGGTTTCGCCGATAACAGTCAGCACAGAGCCAACCTAACAGAGCGCTTCCGGATCCGGCAGAGCCGGTTTCAGCCCAGCTCCGCGAGCACCTCCCGCACCGCGGCCATGGCGGCGGAGCCGGGATCGATCAGGGCGAAGTGGTCCCCGGGCACCAGGATGAGTTCGGCCCGTCCGCCCGCGGCCCGGGCCGCGGCCACGTAGGAGGCAGACAGTTGCACGGGTACCGTATCGTCCTCCACGCTGTGGAAGGCATAAACGGGCACGCCCAGCGGCAGGTGGCTCATCGGGTCGGCCAGCCGGTGCCGTTCCGGCTCCAGGTCCGGGCCGGCGCCCAGGAAATTGTCGACCGCGCCGTCGCTCAGGCCCAGCTCCCGAGCCCGGTGCAGGTCCAGCACGCCGGACTGGCTGAGCACCGCGTCCAGCCGCAGCAGGGGCGCGGTCCCGGGCGTGCCCGGCGGCAGCCGGTC
>NZ_JBHTML010000187.1:0-7345 GCF_042679445.1 Arthrobacter sp. GCM10027362 | reverse complement strand
GGCGCCGCCACGGCCGAGGTGCTGCGGCGCGACGGTGCCCACGTTGTCGTCGTCGACGTCCCGGCGGCCGGGGAGCGGCTGGCCGCCGTCGCCAACCGAATCGGCGCCACCGCGCTGCAGCTGGACATCACGCATCCGGAGGCCGGGACGCGCATCCTCGAGCACGCAGCCGGCCGCCACGGACGCCTGGACATCGTGGTGCACAATGCGGGCATTACCCGGGACAAGCTGCTGGCCAATATGGACGCGGACCGGTGGAACGCCGTGCTGGAGGTGAACCTCGCCGCGCAGCTGCGGATGAACCGGGCCTTCCTGGCCTCGGAGCTGCTTGGTCCGGTGCCGCGGATCGTATGCCTGGCCTCCACCAGCGGCATTGCCGGCAACCGCGGCCAGGCCAACTATGCCGCCTCCAAGGCGGGAGTGATCGGCATGGTGCGTGCCCTGGCGCCGGCACTGGCCGAACGCGGCGGAACCATCAACGCGGTCGCGCCCGGACTCATCGAAACCGAGATGACCGCGCGTATGCCGGCGGTCACGCGCGAGGTGGCCCGGCGCCTGCTGCCCTCGCTGCAGCAGGGCGGACTGCCGGTGGATGTGGCCGAAGCGGTGGCCTTCCTGGCCAGCGACGCCGCGGCCGGCATTAACGGGCAGACCTTGCGGGTCTGCGGCCAGAGCCTGGTGGGGGCATGAGCACCCGCGAAGACGATGCCGCGCCGGCGGGCCGGCTGGAGGAGGTCCGGCTGGACGAGTTGCCCTCCGTCTCCAAACTCCTGGTCCACGCCGCCACCACCGCGGCCAGGGAATCTCTCTCCGGCGCTTCCCGCCCGCAGCAGCTGCCCCCTGTACGGCACACCGCGGCGGACGTCCGGGTGGACCTGGACCGCCTGACCCGGTTCCAGCATCTGGTGGGCGGCACGGTGCGGGACACGCTGCCGTCGGTCTTCCTGCATACCGTGGCCTTCCCGGTGGCGATGAGCCTGCTCACGCGCCCGGACTTCCCGCTGCCGCTGCCCGGACTGGTCCACCTGGCCAACAGCGTCCGCCAGCAGCGCGCCGTCCACTTCGCCGAGCCGTTGACGGTGTCGGCCTGGGTGGAGAACCTGCGCGGACACCATGCCGGAACCCGGCTGGACGTGCGCACGGAGGTGCTCGCCGCGGGGGAGCCGGCCTGGCAGGGGACGTCCGAATACCTGGCCAAGGGGGTGTTCCGGCCGGGGCTGGACACCGCGGTGCGGCCGCCGCGGGAGGACTTCGCGCCGCCGGCGCCCACCGCGCGCTGGCGGCTGGGCGCGGAGGCAGGCCGCGAATATGCAGTGGTCTCGGGGGACTTCAACCCGATCCACCTCAGCGCACTTTCCGCCCGGCTGCTGGGCATGAAACGGTCCATGGCCCACGGCATGTACCTGGCCTCCCGGGTCCTGGCGGACATCGAGGCCGTGGCGGGGGACCGGCACGCCTGGGATATCCGGTTCGCCGCGCCCGTGTACCTGCCGGCCGCCGTCGCCCTGCGGATTGAGGACGAGTGCGTGGAGGACAGGTGGGTCGCCTCCCGCTTCACCGCCTGGGGCGAGCACAGCCGGCGCCTGTATTTCGCCGGCGGCGTGCGGGCGCTGTGACGGCGCAGGGTCCGGAATCGGGCACTGCCGACCGGCCGGTGGTCGTGTTCCTCCACGGGGGCGGGGTGGCGGGCTGGATGTGGCAGCGGCAGGTGGAGTACTTCGGTGCCACGCACCAGGTGGTGGTGCCGGACCTGCCCGGGCATGGCCGGTCCGGTGCGGCCGGCTTTACGACCATCGCAGCTGCCGCGGACCGGATGGCAGGACTAATCCGGGACCTGGGGCCGGCACGGAGGGTGGGCGTGGTCGGATTTTCGCTGGGCGCGCAGATTGCCGTCGACCTGGCCTCCCGCCACCAGGGGATTGTGGACAGCGCCGTCCTGGTGAGCGCCCTGGTCCTGCCCCTGCCCGCCGCCCGGCTGGCAGGTCCGTTGCTCAGGTCCGCCGCTCCGCTGCGGAACCGCAGGTGGTTCGCCCGGCTCCAGGCAAGGAGCATGTTTATCCCTCCCGGCATGTTTGGGGACTACGTACGGTCATCGGGGCAGGTGAGCGCGCATTCCCTGGGCAACATCCTGCGGGAAAACGCCGCCTACCGGATCCCAGCGGGCTGGCGCACCAGCACCGCACGCACGCTCATCCTGGCCGGGCGGCAGGAGCGCCGCGTCATGCGCCGCTCCGCCGCGGCGCTGCACGCCGGGCTTCCGGGCAGCGAACTGCGTGTCCTGCCCGGGTGCGGGCACGGGATCCCGCTGCAGGAACCGGACGCATTCAACGCCATCACGGCGGAATGGATCTGTGCCCGATAGCGGATGTGCCGCACCCTTCGCAGGCCTGCGGCAAAAAAGTGAGGCGGCCGGGGCGGGCCCTCGGCGGCTAGGCTGGGGTCATGACTGCACAGAGTACACGCGGTACACGTGCTGACCTGCTCGCCCGTGCCCGAGGGCTGGATGCCCGGGATCCGCTGGCCGGCTACCGGGGGCTGTTCGTCGGTGCGAGCGATCCGCGGGTGCCCGCGTACCTGGACGGCAATTCGCTCGGCCGGCCGTTGCAGGCCTCGGTGGAGCGGGTCCGGGAGCTCATGGTCCACGACTGGGGCGGCCGGCTGATCCGCGGCTGGGACGAAGGCTGGCTGCAGCTGCCCGAACGGCTGGGGGACGAGCTGGGCCTGGTGGCCCTGGGCGCCGGGGCCGGCCAGTGCATCGTCGCCGACTCCACCACCGTCCTGCTGTACAAGCTGGCACGGGCCGCCCTGGCGGCCAGGCCCGGCCGGCGCCGCGTGGTGGTGGACCGGAACAACTTTCCCACCGACCGCTATGTGCTCGAGGGCATCGCCGCCGAATGCGGGCTGGAGCTGGACTGGCTCGAGGTGCCGTACGACGGCGGGGCGGAGCCTGAGTCCGTCCGGGAAGTGGCCGGTCCGGACACCGCGCTGGTGGTGCTCAGCCACGTGGCGTACCGCTCCGGGCACCTGGCGGACATGCAGGCGGTCACCGACGTGGTCCACGCCGCCGGCGCCCTGGTGCTGTGGGACCTGTGCCACTCGGTCGGCGTCGTGCCGGTGGAGCTGGACGCCTGGGGCGTGGACTTCGCCGTCGGCTGCAGCTACAAGTACCTCAACGGCGGTCCGGGCGCCCCGGCCTGGGCCTATGTGCGCACCGGGCACCAGCAGCTCACCCAGCCGATCCAAGGCTGGATCGGCAGCCGGGACCCGTTCGGCATGGAGCAGGGCTACCGGCCGGCGGACGGCATCCGCCGGTTCGCCAGCGGCACCCCGCCCATTATCGGCATGTCCGCCATGCAGGACATGGTCGAACTCATCGCCAGGGCCGGCATCCACGCCATCCGCGACAAGTCGGTCGCCCTGACCAGCTATGCGCTGGAGGCCGTGGACGGGCTGCTGGCCGGCACCGGCGCCGTCGTCGCCTCCCCGCGCGAAGCCGCCCGGCGCGGCGGCCACGTGACGATCGACCACCCCGGCGCACGGATGGCGACGGCCCGGCTCTGGGAGCAGGGAGTTATCCCGGACTACCGGAATCCGGACGGCATCCGGCTGGGCCTGTCCCCGCTCTCCACCAGCTTCGAGGAGGTTTTCCGGGGCGTGGCAGCGATTGCCGCGGAGCTGACCCGGGACGCAGAAGGGTCGTGACAGTCCGGCCCGCCGCTGTTAGGTTGAAGTGGCGGCGGCGCGGTGGGCCGGGTGTTTCACGGTGCCGCCGGAACAGGCAGGATGAAAAGGGATCCGGCATGCTCTCCGGTTTGCCGGTGCTGGCGTCAGGAGGAAACCATGGCTACCTGTGATATGTGCGGCAACGAGTACGACAAGACCTTTACCGTCACCCGCAGCGGCGAGACCCGCACCTTTGACAGCTTCGAATGCGCGATCCATATGATGGCACCTGCCTGCTCGCACTGTGGCTGCAGGATCCTCGGCCACGGGGTGGAAGGCGGGGAGGGTATCTACTGCTGCGCCAACTGCGCCAGGGAGGCGGGCTACCACGAACTCGTCGACCGGGCCAAGGAGGCACCGGCCAAGGAGGCGCCGGCCAGTGAGGCGCCGGCGGGTTAGGCGATGCGCCGGCCGGCGCGGAAGTGGTCGACGGCGTGCTGGTAGCTGTGCACCGTGAGCGCGGCGGTCTGTTCCCAGCCAAAGGCGGCGGCGTGGATGGCGGCATTGCCCCCGAGCCGCCGGCGGAACTGCGGATACTCGTACAGTTCCGCCAGCGCCGCTGCCCAGTCATGCGGACCATGGCCGTCCACCAGCAGGCCGGTCGCCCCGTGGCTGACCGCCGAGGGCAGTCCCCCCACGTTCGTGGCCACCACGGGCGTGCCGCAGGCTTGCGCCTCCAACGCCACCAGTCCGAAGGATTCGCTGTAGGACGGCACGGCCACGACGTCCGCGCTGCGGAACCAGGCGGCCAGCTCTGCGGCGGGCACCGGCGGCAGGAGCCGGACAAGCCCGGCCAGGCTGTGCCGGCGGACCAGCGGGGCCAGATCAAGCCGGGTGGCGCCGCTGGGCTCGCCGATGATGGAGATCCGCAGCTTGATGCGCGGATGGGCCTGGCGCAGCAGCTCGGCCGCCGCGAGCAGCACCTGCGGGCCCTTGAGGACCTGGATCCGGCCGGCAAAGAGGATATGGAACTCTTCCTCCGCGATGCCTGCCGTCCGGCGGGCGGCGCTCCGGCCCCCGGGATGGAAGGTCTTCAGGTCCACCCCGGGCGGGACGACGTCGATCTTGCCGGGCGCGGCGCCGTACAGGTCGGAGAGCTCGGTTGCCTCGGCCAGGGTGTTCGCGACGAGCCGGGCGGCCCCGGCCGCCAACTGCTGCTCGCCTTGGATCCGGACCCGGGGTTCCGGCGCTTCGCCGGGCAGCAGGTGCAGGTTCTTCACCTTGGCCATGGTGTGCATCGAATGGACCAGCGGGACACCCCAGTCCTGCTGGAGAGCCAGGCCCACCGTCCCGGAGAGCCAGTAGTGCGAGTGGATAACGTCGTAGAGGCTGCCGTCGGCCGCCACGAAGCTGCGCAGCTGGCGGTCCAGTTCGGGCAGGCGCGAGGGCAGGTCCTCCTTGGCCACCTCGTCCGCCGCTGCACCCGGCAGGTGGATCAGGCGTGCGCCCGGACGCGGGTATTCCACCTGTTCCTGGCCGGCGGAGGTCATCCGGGTAAAGACATCCACTTCGGCTCCCATGCCCACAAGCTCGCGGGAGAGGGACCTGACGTAGACGTTCATGCCGCCGGCGTCCCCGCCGCCCGGGACGGCGAGCGGGGAGGTGTGGAGCGACAGGACCGCAATGCGGCGCAGTTGGCGCATGAATTCGTTCCTCCGGCTGCCTGATGGCACTACGTTGCAGCAACCACTTTAGCCGCTGGGGGACCGCGCCGTGTCCGGCCGGCGGGCGCCGGGCCTCGACAGGCCCCGCGGGCGATGCTAGACAGGGACAGATGGCTGTCATTGGTTTTTACGCATGGTGCGGGCCGCCGGGCCCGGCGGCGCACCCGGGCCCGGACCGCGACCGCGGCGGCCGCGGATGAGCCGCGGCGTTGGGCGGCAGATGCACCAGACGGACCCGAACTGGTGGCGCCAGGCGGTGGTCTACCAGATCTACCCGCGCAGTTTCGCCGACGCCGACGGAGACGGGCTGGGAGACATCCGGGGAATCCGGTCCAAGATTGCCTATCTGGCCTCCCTGGGGATCGACGCCGTCTGGCTCAGTCCCTTCTACCCGTCGGCCCTGGCGGACGGCGGGTACGACGTGGACGACTACCGGGACGTCGACCCGCGGCTGGGCAGCCTGGCCGAGGTCGACGAGCTCATCCGGGCGCTGCACGATGCCGGACTCAAGGTGATCGTGGACATCGTCCCCAACCACTCCTCGAACCGGCACCGCTGGTTCCGCGAGGCGCTCGCCGCCGGCCCGGGGAGCACGGCCCGGAACAGGTACATCTTCCGCGACGGCCTGGGCCCGGACGGCAACCGGCCGCCGTCGGACTGGGTGTCCCACTTCGGCGGCAGCGCCTGGACCCGGATCACCGAGCCGTCCGGCGAGCCGGGCCAGTGGTACCTGCATCTGTTCGCCCGGGAGCAGCCGGACTGGAACTGGGACAATCCCGAAGTGCGCGAGGATTTCCTGAGCACGCTGCGGTTCTGGTCGGACCGGGGAGTCGACGGGTTCCGGGTCGACGTGGCGCACGCGCTGGCGAAGGACATGTCCGAACCGCTGCGCAGCAGGCCGACGGCGGCCAGCGGGACCACGCCGCTGGACGGTAAGGACCCGCTGTACGACCGGGACGAGGTCCACGGGATCTATGCCGAGTGGCGCAAGGTCTTCAACGAGTACGACCCGCCGCGCACCGCGGTGGCGGAGGCCTGGGTGCCGGCCGCGCGCCGCCATGCCTATGCCAGCCCCGAGGGCCTCGGCCAGGCGTTCAACTTCGACCTGCTGCGGGCGGACTGGGACCCGGACCAGTTTCGGACCATCATCACCGACAACCTGGCCCAGGCCGGGACTTCCGGGGCCTCGTCGACGTGGGTGTTGTCCAATCACGACGTCGTCCGGCATGCCACCCGCTACGGCCTGCCACCGGGCACCGATTATGCCCGGTGGCTGATGGGCGAGGGCCGGGAGCCTGCCGAGGACCAGGTGCTGGGTCTGCGCCGGGCCCGTGCCGCGACGCTGCTCATGCTGGCGCTGCCCGGGTCCGCGTACCTGTACCAGGGCGAGGAACTGGGGCTGTTCGAAGTCCCCGACCTGCCGGCCGCCGTGCTGCAGGATCCGATCTGGGAACGGACCGGCCGCAGGCGCAAGGGCCGCGACGGCTGCCGGGTGCCGCTGCCATGGACGGTCGACGGGCCGTCCTTCGGTTTTGGGCCGGACGGGGCGCACCTGCCGCAGCCGGACTGGTTCGGGGCCTGCAGCGTCGAAGCACAGGACGGGAACGAAGGCTCCACCCTGAGCTTCTACCGGCGTGCGCTGGCGCTGCGCCGGGAGCTGCAGACCTATGAGGAGCTTCGGTGGTGCGACGGCGGTACGGGGCAGGTGCTGCACTTCGCCCGCCCCGGCGGCTGGCACACGGTGGCCAATTTCGGCGCCCGGCCGGCGCCCGTTCCGGACGGCGAATTCCTGGTCGGCAGCGCCCCGCTGCATGACGGCCTGCTGCCGCCGGACACCACCGTCTGGCTGCGGGTTCGCCCGCGCGCCTGATTCACTTCACCTCATCGTGAAGCGCCGGGCGAGGGCGTGTCCGGCTCCCGGCAGGCCCAGCGCCGCGCGGATCAGGGCGGTGCGGACG
>NZ_JBHTML010000186.1:0-7355 GCF_042679445.1 Arthrobacter sp. GCM10027362 | reverse complement strand
CGGTGCGGTCCGGCCGCACCCGGCCGGACTGCACCTGCTTGGACAGCGGCACCCGGTCGTAGGGTTCGTGCAGCTCGTCGCCGACCAGGGTCAGGGCTCCGGCGAATCCTTCCTCGCGCAGCCGCTCCGCGGCCCGCAACCCCGCCAGCGAGGCACCCACGATGACGATCCGGCCGGTCCGCCGGAAGCCATCGCCGTCGTCGTGCGCGGACACGGGGGCGGCCGCGCCGTCAAGCTGGATGGCCTGCACCGGGCAGGAGGCCGCGGCCCGCAGGATCCGCCGGCGCTGCCCGTCGTCGGGCCCCGGATCGTAGACCAGTGCCTCGTCCCCCTGCATGGTGAAAACGTCCGGGGCGAGGAAGGCGCACTGCCCGTAGCCCTGGCACTTGGTGAGGTCGACGACGAGTCGCATCGGTTTTCTTCCGCGTGCGGGCGTCCGCCCGCCCCTGTCCGGGTTGATGAAGTGAGTCGAGTCTAGGCCCGATGCACGGGCAGCGGAAGGGGCCGGCCCCGGCGCCCCGGCTGTGCATCCTGGCCCCTGGCGGACGCTGCGGCGCCCAACAATAACGACGACGGCGGCACCCGGTGGGTGCCGCCGTCGGGCTTTTGCCGTTCAGGGGTTGCGCGGCCTGTTCTACGGGACCAGGTGCGCCCGGGCTTCGGCCTCTTCCCGGTGCGCTTCCCTCTGCGCCGAGATGGCATGGATGCGGTCGCGGCAGCGGTACCAGCCCAGGATGAGCAGCGGGATGATGATGGCCAGCGAGGCCACGGTCCAGGTGCCTACCGGGGAATCGAACGCCATCAGGACAAGGACCGCCAGCAGGAAGGCCAGCGTGAGGTAACCGGTGACCGGGGCGCCGGGCATCCGGAAGGACGGACGCTTGGCGGTGCCGGTCCTGGCCCAGTGCGTCAGTTTCAGCTGGCACAGCACGATCATGCCCCAGGCGCTGATGATGCCGATGGCTGCGGCGTTGAGCACGATCTCGAAGGCCTGGGCGGGCACTACCGCGTTGAGGACCACGCCGAGCAGGGCGATCACCGCGGTCAGCGCGATGCCGCCGTAGGGCACGCCCGACTTGTTCATGCGGGCCGCAAAGCGCGGGGCGGAGCCGGCAACGGCCATCGAGCGCAGAATGCGCCCGGTGGAGTAGAGCCCGGCATTGAGGGAGGACATCGCCGCGGTGAGGACCACCAGGTTCATGATCGCGTCCACCCCGGTCACCCCGATGGTGCCGAAGAACGTGACGAACGGGCTTTCACCGGCCTTGTACGCGGTATAGGGCAGCAGCAGGGAAAGCAGTACCAGCGAGCCGACGTAGAACACGGCAATGCGCAGCACCACGGTGTTGACGGCGCGCGGGATGACTTTCTCCGGGTTCCGGGTCTCGCCGGCCGTGGTGCCGATCAGCTCGATCGAGGCGTAGGCGAACACCACGCCTTGGATGACGACGATGGCGGGCATGAGGCCGGCGGGGAAGATGCCCCCGTTGCCCGAAATCAGGCTGAAGCCGACCTCATGGCCTTCGACCGGGGTGCCGAAGATGACGAAGTAGACGCCCAGCAGCAGGAAGGCCGTCAGCGCAACGACCTTGATCAGCGCGAACCAGAATTCGAGTTCGCCGAAGACCTTCACGGAGACCAGGTTCAGGCCCAGGACCAGCAGCAGCGCGCACAGGGCGAAGACCCACTGCGGGACACCGCCGATGGGCGCCCAGTATTTGGCGAAGAAGTTCATGTACAGCGCGACGGCGGTGACGTCGACGATGGCGGTCATCACCCAGTTCAGCCAGTACAGCCACCCGGTGGCGAAGGCCGCCTTCTCGCCGAAGAACTCCCGGGCGTAGGAGACGAAGGAGCCGGAGGAGGGCCGGTGCATGATCAGTTCGCCCAGGGCCCGCAGGATCAAAAAGGCGAAGAAGCCGCAGACCGCGTAGGTGAGCACCAGGGCCGGGCCGGCGTTGGCCAGGCGGCCGCCGGCGCCCATGAACAGGCCGGTGCCGATGGCACCGCCGATGGCGATCATCTGGACCTGCCGGGGTTTGAGGTTCTTGTGGTAGCCGCGGTCCTCGGCGTGCAGGGCTGCCTCCGGGGTATGCCTGTCGTCGGAGGGTGCGCGGTGGCGCAGTCCCTTGAGGGAGAGTGTCATGACGGTCCTTGGTGGGGATGAGGGGTCGGGCAGAGGCTGTTGATGGAGGGGCCTCAGTTGCTGAGATTGGCCAGCCGTTCGGGCTGGAGCAGTTCTTCGAGCCGGCCGCCGGAGAGCAGCCGGCGCTCGAGCACCAGGTCGGCCACGCCGCGGCCAGTGGCCAGGGCTTCCTGGGCAATGGCGGTGGCGGCGGCGTAGCCCAGGTGCGGGTTCAGGGCGGTGACCAGGCCGATGGACCCTTCGACGGAGAGCCGCAGGTGCTCGGTGTTGGCGCTGATGCCGCGCACGCAGCGTTCGGTCAGGGTGCGGCAGGCGTTCTCCAGGTGGGAAATGCTCTTGTCCAGGCTGTGGACGATGATCGGCTCGAAGGCGTTCAGCTGCAGCTGGCCCGATTCGGCGGCCATGCTGATGGTGACGTCGTTGCCGACCACCTCGTAGGCGACCTGGCTGACGACTTCCGGGATGACCGGGTTGATCTTGCCCGGCATGATGGAGGAGCCCGACTGCACGGCCGGCAGGTTGATTTCGCCCAGTCCGGCGCGCGGGCCGGAGGAGAGCAGGCGCAGGTCGTTGCAGATCTTGGACAGCTTGACCGCCACGCGCTTGAGCACCCCGGACAGGTGCACGAACGCGCCCACGTCCTGGGTGGCCTCGATCAGGTCCACCGAGGTCACCAGCGGCAGGCCGGTGACCTCGGCCAGGTGCCGGCACGCCGCGGCGCTGTACCCGGCCGGGGCATTCAGGCCGGTGCCGATGGCGGTGGCGCCCAGGTTGATCTCGTGGATCAGCAGCCCGGCCTCGGCCAGCCGCTGGCGGTCTTCGCCCACGGTGACCGCGTAGGTGCCAAACTCCTGGCCCAGGGTCATCGGCACGGCGTCCTGCAGCTGGGTCCGGCCCATCTTGACCACGGTGCGGAACTCGGCCGCCTTGGCCGCGAAGGCCTCCTCCATGGTTTCCAAAGCGTCGAGCAGTCCGCGCACGCCGAGGATGGTGGCCACGCGGACGGCCGTGGGGTAGACGTCGTTGGTGGACTGGCTCAGGTTGACATGGTCGTTGGGGTGCAGCCGGTCATAGTCGCCCTTTTCATGGCCCAGGAGCTCCAGCGCCCGGTTGGCGATGACCTCGTTCGCGTTCATGTTGGACGAGGTGCCGGCACCGCCCTGGATGACATCGACAATGAACTGGTCGTGCAGCCTGCCGTCGAGGATTTCCCGGCAGGCTTCGGCAATGGCGTCGGCCCGGACGGCGTCGAGCAGGCCCAGCTCCTGGTTGGTGCGGGCCGCGGCCAGCTTCACGGCGGCCAGGCCGCGGACCAGCTGGGCGTTGGTGGACAGGGGCTGGCCGGTGATCGGGAAATTCTCCACCGCCCGCAGGGTGTGTACGCCCCAGTAGGCGTCCGCCGGGATATCGCGCTCCCCGAGCAGGTCATGGTCGGTGCGGAAAGAGGCAGCACTCATGAAGGATCCTTCGGTTTGTAGGTGACGTCGTTGTCGCGGGAATATGGTTATCGGGTGAAATCGACGGCGTGCAGCGCGCCCACCGGCCGCCCGCCGCCCAGGACCGGTTGCGGCTCCAGGCCTGCGAGCGAGTTGCTGTCCAGGCCCATCAGCGCCAGGGCATAAAGGGTGACCGGCAGCCGGGCACGGTCCGACCCGTCGGCGATCTTGATTGCGAGGGAACGCCCGTCCGGCAGTCCCGCCAGCTGGAGGCCTTCGAAGCCGTCCTTGGCCAGCAGCCCCGGCACCTGGCGCATCAGCGCGGTGACATCCCGCCCTTCACCGGCCACCTGTTCCGGATGCGTCCGCATCGCCGCGGCCACCGTTGCCTCGGCCGTGCCCGGGGCGGCGGAAGCGATCAGCCCGAAGGCCCGGGCCATGCCGCGCAGCGTCACCGCGAACAGCGGCGTTCCACAGCCGTCGGTGCTGATCGTGTCCAGGTCCTCGCCGGTGAGCTCGCCGACGACGCCGGCAATCACCTGCTGCAGCGGATGCGACGGCTCCAGGTACCCGGACGCGGGCCAGCCGTTGATGACGCAGGTGGCCAGCATGGCCGCGTGCTTGCCCGAACAGTTCTGCGCGAGCCGGCCGGCCGTGCCGCCGCGGCGCAGCCAGTCTTCGCCTTCAGCGCGGCCGTAGGGAAGGTCCGCGGTGTTTGCCAGGGATTCCTCGTCCAGTCCGTGCAGGCCCAGGATCCGTTCGGCCCCCTGCTGGTGCATCGGGGAGCCGGAGTGGCTGGCAGCGGACAGGGCCAGCAATTCCGGCGGCAGCCGAAGCCCTGCACGGACCATCGCCACGGCC
This sequence comes from Arthrobacter sp. GCM10027362, assembly GCF_042679445.1. NCBI lineage: Bacteria > Bacillati > Actinomycetota > Actinomycetes > Micrococcales > Micrococcaceae > Arthrobacter > Arthrobacter sp. GCM10027362. The sequence continues at coordinate 2,912 of NZ_JBHTML010000186.1, read as the reverse complement.
TGCAGCGGTTTGAGCGACGACCGCGGGTAGAACAGCGCCAGGGGATCTCCGGCAGAAAAGAGCGTGCCGCCGTCGGGCGCCAGCGCGATCACCGAGCCATAGTGGACGCTTTCCACCAGGCCGCCGCGGGTTTGTTCCGCAACGGGCACGTGGGCGGGCCGCGCGGTGGCCGGGTCCGCTGCAAGGGATTGGAGCACAAAAATACCTTTGGTTCGTGGTGGCTGGCCCGTGTTGGCCGGCCGAAATCGGGGAACAACGCACCCCGCCGGATGGCAGGGGCGGGCCGGCGTCAGCGGTGCAGTACCCGGTCAAGGGCAGCGCCCACCGCGGCAAGGTGCCGGCGCATGGCTTCGCAGGCCTGGTCAGGCGATCCCGCTTCGATTGCGGTCAGGATTTCCCGGTGCTCAGCATCCGAATCTTCCTTCCGCCCGGCCACCATGTTCAGGGTTCCGGACTGCTTGGCCATCGCGTCGCGGATATCGGCCACAACCTTCTCGAAGACGCGGTTGCCGCTGGTCCGGGCGATCGCGGCATGGAACGCGGCGTCCAGCGCCACCCAGGCCTGCGGGTCCTCTTCGCGGTCCATGGCTGCCACGATGTCGCGGAGCAGCTGCAGCTCATCCTCGCTGCGGCGCCGCGCCGCAAGACCGGCGGCAGGGACCTCGATGTGCGGCCGGGCCTCGGTCAGCTCCCGCGCCGAATACTGCCCCAGCGCCAGGTCGCCGCCCACGCGGTCGGCTATCACGAAGGTGCCCCTGCCGGTCCGGGTTTCGGTCAGGCCCAGCGATGCGCAGGAGCGCAGGGCCTCCCGGACCACCGACCTGCTGACTCCGTACTGCTGGGCCAGCACCGCCTCGGAACTCAGCCGCGTCCCGATGGGAAGCTGCCCGTCCTCGATGGCTTTGCGAAGGGAGCCGAACACGGCCTCGGCAGCGCTTACTCTCTCGATGCGCTGTCCTGCTGTCCAGCTGTCTGACAGGTTCACGCACAAAAAGATGACACAGATCATACCGCCTGTCAATCGGCAGCCCCTGGCCTTCAGCCTGCAGCTTGGACCACGGCGTCGAAGGCGGCGGCCTGGCACCGCGGCCCGCAGCAACTTCCGGTGCCGCCGGCGGGGCAGGATCCGCAATTCGTGGGCAAATCTAACCAATACTGCTCACATATCATCGCTTTTTCTAACCGGCAGACGACAGGATACTGGTAAATCATCGGCAGTCCGCCTGCACCGGCATCCGGTGCAGCCACGGCGGAAGGCGTCCGGCCGGCAGCGCAGGGAGCGGAGCTGGCACGTCCTGGAAAAGAAAGAGGCATTCCCATGCAGGATTACCGGCAGTCGGTCCCGACCGCAGCCGCCACCAAGGGCCTGATCCAGGTTTTCAACGCAAACGGCCTTGACGACGTCGCCTGTGCGGATCCGATGTGCCTTTATTGCACCGGACCCGAAACCGACTAGCGTCCACGACCGGCCACAAGGCCATAAGGAAGAACGTGTCTTCAAACAGGAGAAACAGCATGCGCCCTGACGCGCCCGCCGAGGTTGGCCAGGCCGGGGAACCCGGCCTGGCCAAGTCGCTCAAGCCCCGGCACCTGTCCATGATTGCCATCGCCGGCGTGATCGGTGCCGGCCTGTTCGTCGGTTCCGGCGCCGCGATCCGGCAGGCCGGTCCCGGCATCCTCGTCGCGTACGCGGCCGCCGGCCTGGTCGTGATCCTGGTGATGCGGATGCTGGGCGAAATGGCCGCGGCCCACCCCGAGACCGGCTCCTTCTCCGCCTACGCCGACAAGGCCCTGGGCCGCTGGGCCGGCTTCAGCATCGGCTGGCTCTACGCCTGGTTCTGGATCATCGTGCTGGGCATCGAGGCCACCGCCGGTGCGGCCATCATGCACCGCTGGGTCCCGGGCGTTGACCAGTGGATCTGGGCGCTGGTGCTGATGGTCCTGCTGACGCTGACCAACGTGGCGTCGGTGAAGTCCTTCGGCGAATTCGAGTTCTGGTTTGCCTCGGTCAAGGTGGCCGCCATTGTCGGCTTCCTGCTGTTCGGCGTGGCCGCCATTGCCGGCCTGATCCCCGGCGTCGACGCCCCGGGCCTGGCCAACCTGACCGGCCAGGGCGGTTTCTTCCCCAACGGCGGCGCCGCCGTCCTCGCCGGCATCCTCGTGGTGGTCTTTGCCTTCTTCGGTGCCGAAATCGCCACCATCGCCGCCGGCGAGTCCGCCGACCCGGTCACCGCGGTCCGGAAGGCCGTGCGCTCCACCGTCTGGCGCATCCTCCTGTTCTACATCGGCTCCATCGCCATCGTGGTGACGCTGCTGCCGTGGAACAGCACCTCGGTGGCCAAGAGCCCGTATGTGGCCGTCATGGAGCTCTACGGCATCCCCGGCGCCGGCGTGATCATGGACGTGATCGTGCTGACCTCGGTACTCTCCTGCCTGAACTCGGGCCTCTACACCGCCAGCCGCATGCTGTTCTCTCTGTCCACCCGCGGCGACGCCCCGCGCGCCTGGAGCCGGATCTCCGGGCGCGGCGTCCCGGCCACGGCCGTGCTCGCCTCGACCGTGGTCGGCTTCATCACCGTGGGCCTGAACTACATCGCCCCGGATACGGTCTTCCTCTTCCTGGTGAACACCTCCGGCGCCATCGCGCTGTTCGTCTGGCTCGTCATCGCGTTCTCGCAGCTGATCCTGCGCCGCCGCCTGGGCGCTCAGGCGAAGCAGCTCACCCTGAAGATGTGGTTCTTCCCCTACCTGACCTGGCTGGCCATCGGCAGCATTGTGGCGCTGCTGGTCGGCATGGTCATCCTGGAAAGCACCCGGGAGTCGCTGCTGCTCTCCGCGCTGCTGGCCGCCGCCGTCGCCGCCATCGACCTCCGGCGCTACCGCGGGCGGCCGGCAGGGCCCGCGGCGACGGA
>NZ_JBHTML010000185.1:0-7371 GCF_042679445.1 Arthrobacter sp. GCM10027362 | reverse complement strand
CAGCGCCGGCATCCTCGCCTGCCGCGGCGCCGCCGTCGTGCACGTGCTGGGCCTGGGCCGGACCGGGGCGGCGGTTGCCTGCGCACTCGCGGCCGCCGGTATCGGCACCTTGCTGCTGGAGGACCCGCTGCCGGTGGGCCCGCCTGATGTCGGGGCCGGCGCCTACCGCCTGGCGGACATTGGACTGAACCGGACGCAGGCGCTGCGCCGGTTGGTGCACCAGATCGATCCGACCATCTCCTGCCACCCGATCAGCCGAACGGCAGCAGGATCCGGTGCCGGACTGCCCAGGATCCTGAGCCTGGCGGTCTACGCCGCCGCAGACGTGCCCGATGCCGATGTCGGAGCGGCCCTGATGAGCCGCGGGCACCCGCACCTGTGCGTGCTGTCGCGGGAACAGGATGCCCTGGTCGGCCCGCTGGTGGTGCCCGGCCAGTCCGCCTGCCTGGAATGCCTGAACCGGCACCACGCGGACGCGGATCCGGAATGGTACGAGCTCAGTGCGGGCCTGGCTGCCCAGGCCGCCGGTGCGTCGGTGGACGAGGTGTCCCTCTCGGTGGCCGCGGCCGGCCTCGCCGCCCTGCAGGCGCTGCTGTACGTGGACGGCAGGAACCAGCCCGCCGCGTGGTCGGCAGTGCTGCAGCTGCGGCCCGTGGACGGTACCGTGGCCCGGCATGAGTACCCGCCGCACCCCGGCTGCGGCTGCACCTTCGGCCCGAACCCTGCGCCAGCGGCCTGAGGCCAGCGGCCGGGCGCTGAACATTCAGTGGGAGCCAAGCACGCGCAGCACGTCTTCGCCGTAGCGTTCCAGCTTTGCCGGGCCGACGCCTGCCAGCCTGGACAGTTCCTGCAGCGACTTCGGGCGGGCTTCGGCGATCGCCACCAGCGTGGCGTCCGTGAAGATCACGAAGGCGGGCATCCCCGCGTCCTGGGCAGCCTCCTTGCGCCAAGCCCGCAGGGCCTCGAAGGTGTGCTCGTCGTAGCCGGGCGGGCAGTTCGAGCACCGCCCCACCTTGCGTTCGGCCCCGGTGCTCAGCAGCGTGCCGCAGACCCGGCAGTGGACCGGTCCCGCCTGCCGGCGCCGGCCGGTCCGTTCCGCGGGACGTGCCCCCGAACGTGACGAAGACGCCGGGCGCAGTCCGTCCAGGAAGCGCGAGGGCTTCCGGTTGGCCCGGCCGCCGGGAGTGCGCGCCAGCGACCAGGACAGGGCCAGGTGGACCCGGGCACGGGTTATGCCCACGTAGAGCAGCCGGCGCTCCTCATCCACGGCCTCGTCGGTGTCGGCGAAGGAAATCGGCATCAGTCCTTCGCTCAGGCCGACCAGGAACACCGCGTCCCATTCCAGGCCCTTGGCCGAATGCAGCGACGCCAGGGTCACTCCCTGCACCGTCGGGGCATGCTGGGCGGCGGCTCGCTCCTCGAGCTCGGCCACGAAGTCCTGCATCGTGAACACGCCCTCGGCGGCCTCGCCGCGCGCGGCATCCAGTTCGTCCGCGAGCGCGACCAGGGCGGCCAGCGATTCCCAGCGTTCCCGCACTGCGCCCGAGGACTGCGGGGCCTCGGGCGTGTAGCCCAGGTTGGAGAGCACGTCCCTGGCCAGCTGGGGCACCGGCTCGGTACCGGCGGCCCGGGCCGAGGCGCGCAGCTGGAGCATCGCGTCACGTACCTCGCGGCGGGCAAAGAAGCGCTCCCCGCCGCGCAGCTGGTAGCCGATGCCGGCCGAAGCCAAGGCCTGTTCGTAGGCCTCCGACTGGCCGTTGGTCCGGAACAGGATCGCGATCTCGCTCGCCGGTACCCCGGTGTCCATGAGTCCGCGGATCCGCTGGGCGACCTGCGCCGCCTCCGCCTCGTCGTCGGCGCATTCGGTGAAGCTCGGGGCCGGGCCCGCCGGGCGCTGGGCCCGCAGTTCCAGCGGAGCCGGCCACGGATCCGGGCCGGTGCCCCGCCACGGCTGCCGGGTGCGGGCGGCCAGCAGCGAATTGGCCAGCTGGACCACCTGGGGCGTGGAGCGGTAGTCGCGCACCAGCTTGACCACCGTGGCTTCCGGGAAACGTTTGGTGAACTGCAGCAAATGGCGCGAGGTGGCGCCGGTAAAGGAATAGATGGTCTGGCTCGCGTCGCCGACCACGCACAGATCCGCACGCTCCCCCAGCCACAGGTCCAGCAGCCGCTGCTGCAGCGGGGAAACGTCCTGGTACTCGTCCACCACGAAGTGCCGGTACTGGTCCCGCACCTCGGCGGCGACCTTCGGATCCTCCTGCAGGATGCCCACCGTGATCAGCAGGACGTCCTCGAAGTCAATAATGTTCCGGTCCGTCTTGACGTCCTCGTAGGACTGGAACAGCCGCGCCACGGTCACCAGGTCAAAGCCTGCCGGCTCGGCCCGTCCGCCCGCGGCGTGGGCGTAGGTGTCCGGGGTGAGCATGGACACCTTGGCCCATTCGATCTCCGCGGCCAGGTCCCGGATCGCGGCCCGGTCGGTGCTCAGCCGCAGCCGGCGGGCGGCCTCGGCGATCACATTCGCCTTGTGGTCAAGCAGCCCGGGCAACGGCCCGCCGACGGCCTGCGGCCAGAAGTACTGCAGCTGCCGCAGCGCGGCCGCATGGAAGGTGCGCGCCTGGACCCCGGCCACGCCCAGGTCCCGCAGCCGGGTGCGCATCTCGGCGGCCGCCCGCGCGGTGAAGGTCACGGCGAGCACCCGCTGCGGCTTGTATACGCCGGAGTGCACGCCGTAGGCAATCCGGTGCGTGATGGCCCTGGTCTTGCCGGTTCCGGCCCCCGCCAGCACGCAGATCGGGCCGGCCAGGGTGGAGGCCACCTGCCGCTGCTCGTCGTCCAGGCCGCCGAGGATCCTCGCTTCCAAGCTCTGCGCGGCCGTGGAGCCGGCGTGTGCCGCGATGTTCATCGCCGGGTTCATTGCCAGGCCTGCGGCTGCGGCAGCGGCCCGCCGTACCAGTGCTCGATCAAGGCCCGGGCAATGGAGATCCCCGGTGCCACCCGGACCTCGCCGCTGGCAATGCTGTCGGCCAACTCCTGGCGGGTGAACCAGCGGACGTCGGAGATTTCGACGCCATCCGGCTTGACCTCGGTCCGTGCGGCCATGGCAGTGAACCCGAGCATGAGCGAGGCCGGGAACGGCCACGGCTGCGAGCCCATGTACTGCGGCGAATGCACCGCGACCCCGGACTCTTCCGCGATCTCGCGGATCACTGCAGCCTCCAGCGACTCGCCGGGTTCCACGAATCCCGCGAGGGTGGAATAGCGGCCGGCGGGCCAGGACTTGTTGTGCCCGAGCAGGATCCGGTCCTGCTCATCCAGCACGGCGACGATGATCGCGGGGTCCGTGCGCGGAAAGTGTTCCGAGCTGTCCGCCGGGCAGCGGCGGACCCAGCCGCCCTGCTCGATCCGGGTAGGCGTGCCGCACAGCGGGCAGTGCCTGTGGGTGGCGTGCCAGTTGGCAATGGCGGCGGCCTCCACGAACAGCCCCGCGTCCTGCACCGAGATATCGGCGGCCACTTCGCGCAACCCCAGCCAGTCGCCGTCGTACCCGGCGGGCAGGCCGGCCTCCTCGGGACCGTTGAGGATCTCCAGCACAATATCCGTCCCCACCGGCAGATCGGCCCCCTGCATTGCCCGGCCCAGATACACTGCCGAGGCCGGCAGCGGGCGGCCGGCGGAAGGCAGCAGGGTGATCTTGTTCTCCCGCACCGCCGTCCGGGCGTTGGCCATGAACATCACGCTGGTTGTGGCCGCGCCCCAGATCTCCTCCAGCAGCCCGGGATGGCTGCGCCGTTCGCATCCCCGGTCCATCCTGCTCCGCGCCAGCGCCAGTTCGCCAAGCGGTGGAAGGCCTTCGGACTGCGTCAGGGTGCTCATGCATCTACCGTACTCAGTCGCACCGGCAATTTGATATTTCGGACGCCGGCAACGCATCCAGCGACTCGCCGCAGACATCGTGGGTCCATCCCCGCCGTTGCAACTACCGTGGTGTAGGTGAGAAGGACACCTATGGAACTGGCAGCCATGGCCAGTGCGGCCGTGCCGGGGCTGAGCCCGACGGGCGTCGCCGGCGTACCGGACGATGCCGCGGACTTCACGTCCGCTGTCCTGCTCGACGACGTCGGCAAACAGTGGCGGGTCCGCTCCCCCCGCCACCCGGAAGCCAGCGTCCGGCTGGAAACCGAACTGCTGGTCCTGCGCACCTTCACCCCGGGCATCCGGGCCGAGCTGCCGTTCCAAGTCCCCTCCGTCGCCGGCACGGTGCGGCAGGGCGACCTGCGCACCTTTGTGTACAACCACGTCCCGGGAATGCCCCTGGACCTGGAGTCGCTGGTCGGCGCGGGCGGCCGGATCCCCACCGAGATCGGCCGGGCCATGGCCGGCATCCATGACCTGCCCCAGGCCATGGTGGACCGGGCGGACCTGCCCAGCTACACCGCGGACGAATTCCGCCAGCGCAAACTCAACGAACTGGACCAGGCCGCGACCACCGGCAAGATCCCGCCGGCCCTGCTGCGCCGCTGGGAGCATGCCCTGGAGGATGTCTCGCTCTGGAAATTCAACCCCTGCGTGGTCCACGGCGACCTGCACGAGGATAACCTGCTCATCTCCGAGGGCCACGTTACCTCGGTGGCAGGCTGGACGGACCTGAGGATTGGCGATCCGGCCGACGACTTCGCCTGGCTGATCGCCGTCCACGAGCGGGCCTTCACCGATGTGGTGCTGGAGGCCTACCACGAGTACCGCAAAGAGCCGGTCGACCCGCACCTGATGCGCCGGGCCGCGCTGGCCGCGGAATTCGCCCTGGCCCAGTGGCTCGTCCGCGGCCTGGCCGCCGGGGACGAGACCATGGTGGCCGAAGCACAGGAAATGCTGGGCGAACTGGAGGCGGACATCCGCGAGCACGGCGGCCAGCAGATCAGCGTCGAGGAACCGCCCGTTCCACTGCGGCCGGCCCCCGCGGCGGGACGGGCGGGGGAAGAACGACCGGCAGGATCGGGGCCGGCCCAACCGCGGGTGGTGCTGCTCGGCCCTGCCGATGTCGCGAACGGACCCGTTCAAGCGGTGGTTCCACCCAAACCGGCGGCGGCGCCCCAGGAGCCCAAGGTGGTGCTGCTCAGCTCCACCGAGGGCGAAAGCCTGCCCGCGGCGCCCGCTCCCCCCGCGCAACCGGCAGAGCCGGCGGAGGATGTCAACACCACCTCCATTCCGGTCCTGCCCCGCGAAACCGACTAGCTCCGCACTAGGCTGCCGTGCCCGGCCCGCCGTAGGCCGAGCGGACGATGGCCTCGAGTTCTGCCTCGCCGGCCAGATCGTGCGGGCGGATGACCTTGTCCGCGACGACATAGTAGAAGGCCGCGGAGACCTGCTGCACCGGCACACCTTTCAGCCGCGCCCAGGCCAGGCGGTAGGCCGCCAGCTGGACCGCACGAATCTTCAGCTTTTCCCCGGACGGGGGCGCTCCGGTCTTCCAGTCGACCAGTTCCCAGCGCCCGTCAGGGTCTTGGAAAACCGCATCGATCCGCCCGCGGACCACCACCTCGTCGATGCGGGTTTCCACCGGAACCTCGATTGCCGCCGGGACCTTGTCCGCGAATTCGGAGGCCTTGAAGGTCTCCATCATGGCGGCCAGGTCATAGGCCTCGTCCACGTAGGCGTCCGCCGGGTCCAGGTATTCGTCCAGGTCCAGCATGCCGCTGGTACCGAAGAACTCCTCGACCCAGCTGTGGAAGGCCGTGCCCTTGCGCGCTGCCATGCCGGGCCGGCGCGGGACCGGCCGGCGCAGTGCCCTGGTGACGGCTGCCGGATCCTCCGTCAGGCTCACCAGCATGGACGCCGAGATGTGCGCGGGCAGCTCCACCTCCCGGACCTGGCGGGCCTCGTTGTGGCGGCGCAGCAGCAGCTCCGCCTCCCGCCCCCAGCCGCTGCCCGCGGCCGGGGGCCGTCCGGTCCCGATGGCCTCGAAGACCGCCCGTGCCGCCGCTTCCATGGCGGCACGCCTGCCGGTCCGGGGCGGCCCGGCCTCCCCGGACCGGACCACATGCGGGCCCTGAAGCGGGTCGTAAGGCCACAGGGCCGTTTCAATCTGCGCCCGGACGGGGTTCTCCTCGCCCAGCTCTTCGTCCTCGACCCAGGTGCCGATCCCGGAGCCGGGCCCGCGCCCGGCCGGCTGCCCGGCCACCAGTTCCTTGAGCTCGGTCAGGAAAATGGACGGGGCCGCGGGCTTCGTCCTGGTTCCGAACCAGCCGGAGGCACTGCAGACCAGCAGATGTTTGGCCCGGGTGTAGGCAACATAGGCGAGCCTGCGTTCCTCCTGCTCGCCGTGGGCCTGGACGGCGTCCTTGAACCCGGTCTCGGCGTTGAACCATGAGAGCTGGTCCGGCTGGTCCGTGTCCCATTGCGGCAGGTCGTGCCGGTCCCCGCGCAGCGGCCAGGGCAGCGCCTCGTGGCCGCTGCTCCAGCGGTTGTCCGTTCCGCTCGGGAAGGCCCCGTCGTTCAGGCCCGGCACGAACACCACGTCCCACTCCAAGCCCTTGGAGGCATGGACCGTCAACAGCTGGACCGCGTCCTTGCTGACCTCCACCTGGGTGATGTCCAGTCCGTCCTCCTCAGCCGCCGCCGCCTCCAGCCAGCCGAGGAAGGCCAGCAGGTCCACCCGCTGGGCGGTCTGCACGAAGCCTGCCGCGGCATCGTGGAACGCGTCCAGGTGGCGCCGGGCCTGGTGGATGGAAACGCCGGGTTTGGAGGCGACCTCGATATCCAGCAGCATGGCGCGTTCCACTTCCCCCAGCAGCAGGGTCAGGTCGTCCCCGACGAAGGTGCGCAGCTGGCGGATTTCCTCCGAGAGCAGTTCCAGCCGGCGCAGCCCCTCCGCGGTCAGGGAGCGCCCGTGACGGGACGTCCAGCCCGGCTTTGGCAACCGGTCCAAGGCCTCGACGAGGGAGGCAGCCTCGGCGACGTCGCTTTCGACGACGACGCCCTGGTCCGCTTCATTGCTGTCCAGATCCGGCTCGTCCCGGCTGGTGCCCGCCCGCCGGCGCTGGCTCTCCAGGAAGCGCGACCAGTCAGCGAACGCCATCAGGTCCGCCGGACCGAGGCGCCACCTGGCCCCGGCAAGCAGGCGCATCAGCGCATCCGAACGTCCGGGGTCCGCCAGCACGCGCAGGGTCGAGACCAGGTCCACGATCTCCGGCTGGCTGAGCAGCCCGGCCAGCCCGACCACCTCGTAAGGTACTCCCGCCGCCTCCAGCGCCTTGGCGATCACGGGGATCTGTGCCCGCCGCCGGCACAGCACCGCCGCCGAGACAGGCTCCGCACGGCCGGTCTCGGCGTCGCGCTCGTAGACCGTCCGCCGGGCGGCGGCCACCTGCC
>NZ_JBHTML010000184.1:0-7473 GCF_042679445.1 Arthrobacter sp. GCM10027362 | reverse complement strand
CCGATGACCAGGGCGCGCTTGCCGCGGACCTCGCCCGCCCGGGCTACCGCGTGCCATGCCACCGCGGCAGGCTCGGCCAGAGCGGCCTCGCGGAGTCCCAGCCCGGCTGGCAGGGGGCGGAGCATACGCGCGGGAAGGGCTGCCAGGCGCGTGAATGCCCCGTCGGTGTGCGGGTGGCGGGCAGCGCTGCCCAGATATGTGCATCCCGGGGAGAGGTTGGGCCGGTCCAGAGGGTAGCGGGCACCGCCGCCTTGGGGAGTGGCCGGGTGTACGGCTACGTTGGTGCCGGCGGCGGCTCCGGTGCCGTCGGCCGCGGCCTGCAGCACCGTGCCCACGACTTCGTGCCCAAGCACCAGGGGATCCCGCAGCACGGACTCCCCCGCCGCCCCGTGCAGCCAATAGTGCAGATCGGAGCCGCAGATTCCCCCGTAGGCTATCCGCACCAGCGCCTCGTCCGGTGCGGGGCGGGGCATTAAACGTTCCTCCACACGGAGGTCGTCCCGCGCGTACGCCACGACGGCGAGATTGGCTTCGGTGGAGTGCTCCGACACTTAGACCACCACCGTCATGCCGCCGTCGACAAAGATGGTCTGGCCGTTGACGAACGCGGATGCCTCCGAGGCCAGCCACACCACCGGTCCTGTGAGATCTGCCACGGTCCCCCATCGGCCGGCGGGTGTGCGGCCCAGGATCCAGCCATTGAACTCAGGGTCATCCACGAGCCGCTGGGTCATCTCGGTGTGGATGTAGCCCGGGGCAATGGCATTGATCTGCAGCCCCAGGCCGGCCCACTCGGCGGTCATGGCGCGGGTAAGGTTGCGCAGCCCGCCCTTGGCAGCCGTGTAGGGGGCGATGGTGGGCCGGGCTAGCTCGCTTTGGACGGAGCAGATGTTGATGATCTTGCCCGAACCGCGGGATACCATGCCGCGGGCGGCTTCACGGCCGACCAGGAAGGCGCTGGTCAGGTTTGTATCAAGGACCCGGCTCCAGTCTGCCGGGTCCAGCTCGAACATGGATACGCGGTGCTGGATCCCCGCGTTGTTGACCAGGATGTCCAGCTGCCCGGTGGCTCCTTCGGCTGCCCGCACACCGGCATTCACGGCCGCCGGGTCGGTGATGTCAAAGGCGACGGCGTGAACGCGCCCCCGGCCGTACTGGTCCTCAAGCTCCGTGCGGGTCGCCTCGAGGCGCCCGGCGTCCGAACCGTGGAGGACTATCGATGCGCCGGCCTCCGCCAGACCGGCCGCGAGGGCTTTGCCGATGCCTCTGCTGGATCCAGTCACCAAGGCGGTGCGCCCCGTCAGGTTGAATAGTGGACTCACTGTGCGTCCTTTCGCATGGTATGTCGTGTCGCGGCGCCGTCCTCGTCCAGGTCGTTGCGGTGTCGCAGCAGCCCATGGACAGCAGCGGGATCTTGATCCCTGAGGCCGGTTACGACAAGTTCGGTGCAGAGTTTCAAGGCCGTGCGGGCCAACGTCAGGTCCTTGGCCGTGAATTGGGCGGGGCGGGCCCCCGGCAGCCGCAGGCCCGGCAACAGCAGGGGCCTACTCCTCGACCAGGAGTCCTTTGGCTTTGAGGACATCTGTGAGCTTGCACAGCTCGATCGTGGTCCCGCCCTCGTGGTAGGCCTTGATCAGTTCGCGCTCTGCATCGTCACGAGCCTGGCACAGCGAGATAACTTCTTCGGCTTCTTCCCGCCTGACGACCACCACGCCGTCGGCATCCCCGCGCAGGATGTCGCCCGGATACACGATCTCATCACCGATCACCAGCGGATAGTTGACCGGGCCAAGAGTCTCCTTGACAGTGCCCTTGATGCTGATGCTTCCGGAGAACACCGGAAGACCGAGGTCGATGAGGTCCTGCGTGTCCCGCACTCCCGAGTCGGTCACCATGGCCGCGATACCCTTCGCCACCATGGCATTGCCCAGGACGTCGCCGAAGGTACCTGCGTCCGTGAACTCGCCGGCTCCCACCATTACGACGTCCCCGCGCCGTGCATAATGGATGGCTACCTGCAGCATGAGGTTGTCCTGCGGCGCGCATCTGACTGTCATGGCCGGCCCGCAAAAAGACATGGACCGGTCGATCGGCTTGATCCGCGAGCTCAGGGCGCCCTTCTTGCCCTGGGCCTCATGGATCGTGGCCGAAGAGAAGGCAGCAAGGCGGCGCACGACATCCGGGTCCGGCCGCTCGAACTTAGTCTTGACATGGATCATTTGTTGCATTTTTTCTTCCATGGTTCAGTTCAGGGCGCGGACGGCCTTGTCGATGGCCTCCACGCCGGCATTGATGGTTTCCAGTGATGTGGCAAAGGAGATCCGAAAGTAAGGCCCAAGGCCGTAGGCGGATCCTGGAATGACTGCCACCGAGGCTGCGTCGAGAAGGTACAAAACGAAATCCTGGTCATCGTCGATCCTGGCCCCGGACGGCGTGGTCTTGCCGACGACGCCGGTGCAATTCACGTACGCATAGAAAGCACCTTCCGGAGACCTGCAGGACAGGCCTGCGACGGCATTGAGGCCGGCAACCACGGCATCGCGCCGGGCACGGTAGACCTCCACTGACTCGCGGACAAAGCTTTGGTCACCTGCCAGTGCAGCTGCAGCGGCGGCCTGGCTGATGGAGGAGGGGCACGAAGAGATTTGTGACTGAAGCTTGTTGATCGAGGCGATGATGTCTGCCGGTCCGACGCCGTAGCCCAGGCGCCACCCGGTCATGGCGTAGGCCTTGGACACGCCGTTGACCATCAGGATGCGGTCCCGGAGCATTGGTGCGGCAGCAGCGAGGCTGCTGATCCGGCCCTCGCCGAAATAGATCTCATCGTAGATCTCGTCGGTCAGCACGTAGACCTGCGGATGCCGGGCCAGGACGGCGCCCAGTCCGTCCAGCTCGGCAGGAGCATAGACCGCGCCGGTGGGATTCGAGGGGGCATTGAGGATCAGCCACTTGGTGGCCGGTGTGATGGCGGCCTGAAGCGCCTCCGGGGTCAGCTTGAAGCCGGTGTCTTCACCGCAGGGCACGATCACAGGAGTCCCGTCATTGGCCAGGACCATGTCGGGATAGGACACCCAGTAGGGAGCAGGGATGATCACCTCGTCCCCTTCATCCAGCGACGCCATGAGAGCGGTGAAAATCACCTGTTTCGCGCCTCCGCCGATCGTGAGCTGCTGCGGCACATAACGGAACCCTGTCCGCTTCTCGACATGGCCAAGGATGGCAGCCTGAAGCTCAGGAGTTCCGGTGACCGAAGTGTATTTGGTCTCTCCCGCCTCTATTGCCTGGATCGCCGCGCGCTTGATGTGGTCTGGGGTATCGAAGTCCGGCTCACCGACCGTCAGGTCGATAATCGACCGCCCCTGTGCCTTAAGCTCACGGACGCGCGCCGCGGCGGCAACGCTGGCGGACTCCTTGATGCGCGTGACACGCGACGCCGGCTGATACTCAGACATTGTCTCCTCCAAGAGGGTGAAGGGCGGAAGCAGATGGGTAACTTCTTCGAGCCTACGGAGCCGGGCCGGTCTTGGATAAGACCTAATGTACGTGGACGGATAAGCGCTGCTTATGACGAATTAGCCGTTACTGCCTTCGGTGGGGACCTGATTCATTCAATGCTGGGGGACCTCAGTCTAAGTCCAAAGAGTTTGCTTATGGATTCATCCGCTATTGGTATTACCGCAACTGTCCCCGAAGTGACTTAATTCTTGGAGGCCTCATTCGTGTGGCGCGGCCCTTTGGGCGTCCATGGCGCCATAGTTCAGGCATGGGACACCAGCAAGAGCCAGGCAGACAGAAGGAGCATTGCCATGTACAGCTACCGAGCCAAGACCGGGACTTCGGAGCTGCGGAAGGAGCGCGAGAAAACCGCCCAAGGTCTCGAGCTGCTCGGGCAACAGCTGTCCTGTGTCGTCAGCAGGATGCGAACCCTCACATCGGGAAGAAACCAACACATCGCCCAAGCCCTGAAAGACGGGCTGAAGGTGGCGGCACTGGCCGAGGCGGCGGGGGTGACGCACAGGACCATCCGCACAATCGCGCAGTCATACGAGGACATCTATCCAACCCACACACCCAGAGAGATCCACCTGAATGCCATCCGGGCGAAAACGGCAGAGCTCCTGGCCGCGAAGGAAAAGCGTGCAAAGCTTGAACGTCAACGGGACCGCCTCATCGTCAGGGCTTACCAGGTGACCGGTTACGATCCTCTCGACCTCGCAATCGCCAGCGGTCTGACAGTGGAACAGGTCAGGAAAACAACGCGTGGACTGCGCCGGGGCAACGCCATGGATGACCACGGCTTCCGGCCAGCGTCGGCCGCTGTTGATCGGGCGCTTTCAGACGTCCGCAGGAGGACGGCTACCGTATGAAGCGGGCCTTGAACCTCGCCAATGGGCAGGTGACCGGCCTTTAGCCCTCCACCGCTCTTTTCCGGGCCGTCCCCCCTGAAACAGGGGAGTGCAGCATCCTCTGAGTTCGGCCTGACCGGCGGCGTGGCCATTGCCGCCCGTGAATCCATCACAGCAAGTGCTTCTATAGGAGATTGCCCATGTCCAACCCAAACACCCAGGCCCTGTCCGATGCCGGCGTGTCCATCTGGCTTGACGACCTGTCCCGCGACCGGATCACCTCCGGCTCGCTGCAGACGCTGATGAAGGAAAACAACGTGGTCGGCGTGACCACCAATCCGACCATCTTCGCCGCCGCGCTCAAGGAGTGCGATGCCTACGCCGCGCAGGTCAGGCACCTGGTGGAACGGGACGCCGACGTGCAGGATGCGGTCTTCGCGATCACCACCGAAGACGTCTCCGAGGCGTGCGATCTGTTCGCCGAAATCGCCCTGGCCACCGACGGCGTGGACGGCCGGGTCTCGATCGAGGTGGACCCGCGGCTGGCCCGGGACGCCGCCGGCACCGTCTACGAGGCCAAGCACCTCTCCGAGGTGATCAACCGGCCCAACGTCTTCATCAAGATCCCGGCGACGGTCGAGGGCCTGGAGGCCATCACGGCCACCCTCGCCGCCGGCATCAGCGTCAACGTGACCCTGATCTTCTCCCTGCAGCGCTACCGGGAGGTCATCAACGCCTTCCTGCTGGGCCTGGAGCAGGCCAGGGAGAACGGGCACAACCTGGCCGAGATCCACTCCGTCGCCTCGTTCTTCGTCTCCCGGGTGGACACCGAGATCGACAAGCGCCTGGACGCGGTCGGCACCGAGGAGGCCCTGGCCCTGAAGGGCCAGGCGGGCATTGCCAACGCCCGGCTGGCCTACCAGATCTTCCAGGAGCAGTTCAGCACCGAGCGCTGGCAGGTCCTGGCCGCGGCCGGCGCCCGCCCGCAGCGGCCGCTCTGGGCTTCCACCGGCGTGAAGGACCCGGCCTACCCGGACACGCTCTACGTCACGTCCCTGGTGGCCCCGGGCATAGTGAACACCATGCCGGAAAAGACCCTGGAGGCTGTGGCCGACCACGGCCAGGTCGGCGGGGACACCGTCACCGGCACCTATGAGGAAGCCAACAGGCTGCTCGATGCGGTGGCGGCACAGGGCATCTCCTACACCGAGGTCGTCGACCGGCTCGAGGAGGAAGGCCTGGAGAAGTTCGTGGCCAGCTGGAACCAGCTGCTCGGCACCATCCAGGCGGCACTGGACAACGCAGGAAAGGCCTGACAACGCATGGGTTCGCTGTCCTTTGAGGCATCAGGTGCCGCGCGCACCGCGGTTGAAGAACATGTCGGCACGCTGGTCGCGGACAAGGTAGCGTCCCGCATCGCCGCCAAGGATCCAACCCTTTGGGGAACGGAGGCCGAAGCCGAGGCGGGCATCCGCCTCGGCTGGGTGGAGGCCGCCGAGGTTTCGCGCCCGCTGGTGCGCGAGATCCTGGATCTGCGCGACGACCTGCGGGCCGAGGGGATCACCCGGATCGTGCTGGCCGGCATGGGCGGTTCGTCGCTGGCTCCCGAGGTCATTGCCAACACCGCCGGTGTCGAGCTGACGGTGCTGGACAGCACGGACCCGGAACAGGTCTCCGCCGCGCTGGCCGAGCGCCTGTCGGAGACGGCCCTGGTGGTCGCGTCCAAGTCCGGGTCCACCGTGGAGACGGACTCGCAGCGGCGCATTTTCGAGCAGGCCTTCACGGAGGCCGGCCTGGACGCCGCCGCCCGGATCATCGTGGTCACGGACCCGGGTTCGCCGATGGACGCCGCCGCCCGCGAGGCCGGATACCGCGCCGTTTTCAATGCGGATCCGAACGTGGGCGGCCGGTACTCGGCGCTGACCGCGTTCGGGCTGGTCCCCTCGGGCCTGGCCGGGGTCGATATCGAGGCCTTGCTCGACGACGCCGAGGAAGCGGCGGAGATCCTGGCCGAGGACGCCCCGGAGAACATCGCCCTGGGCCTGGGCGCGGTCCTGGGCGGGACCTCCCCGCTGCGGGACAAGATCGTGATCGTGGACGAGGGTTCCGGCATCGTGGGCTTCGCCGACTGGGCCGAGCAGCTGGTTGCCGAGTCCACCGGCAAGTCCGGCACCGGCCTGCTGCCCGTGGTGGCCAACCCGGGGGATCCGGAAACCACCTGGGAAGACTCCGACATCCTGCTGGTGCGGCTGGTCTCGCCGGCCGCCGAACTGCAGGCCGGGGACAGCGCCGCCAACCAGGTCGTCGTGTCCGGCAGCCTGGGCAGCCAGCTGCTGCTGTGGGAGTACGCCACGGCCGTGGCCGGCCGGCTGCTGGGGATCAACCCCTTCGACCAGCCGGATGTCGAAGCCGCCAAGGCCGCCGCCCGCGGACTGCTGGACGCCCGTCCCGGGTCGCAGCCGCCGGCCTTCACCGACGGTGCGGTGCAGGTGCTCGCGGACGCGCAGGTGCTCGGCGGCGCGGGCAGCCTCGCGGCGGCGCTGCAGGCCCTGATCGGCACGCTCGGACCGGAAGGCTACCTGAGCATCCAGGCCTACCTGGACCGCTTCGGCCAGGCGGAGCTGGCCGACCTGCGCCCGCAGCTGGCCGCGCTGGCCCACCGGCCCGCCACCTTCGGCTGGGGTCCGCGGTTCCTGCATTCCACCGGACAGTTCCACAAGGGCGGGCCGGCTGTCGGCGCCTACCTGCAGATCACCGCCGAGTCCTCCCTGGACCTGCCGGTTCCCGGCCGCCCGTTCAGCCTTGGGGAACTGATCGCCGCCCAGGCCGCCGGCGACGCGCAGGTCCTGGCCGACCACGGACGTCCGGTCCTGAGACTCCATCTAACGGACCGCCGTGCCGGCAGCACGCAATTGCTCGAGGCCGTGGCACAGCTCGGCGGCAAAGGATAAGTAGCACAGCAATGCCAGATACATTCGAGGCGCGGCGGGGCAACCCGCTGCGGGATCCGCGCGACCGCCGGCTGTCCCGGATTGCAGGGCCCTGTTCCCTGGTCCTGTTCGGCGTCACCGGGGACCTCTCGCGCAAGAAGCTCATGCCGGCGGTGTACGACCTGGCCAACCGCGGC
>NZ_JBHTML010000183.1:0-7549 GCF_042679445.1 Arthrobacter sp. GCM10027362 | reverse complement strand
GTGGCGGCCGGTTCCACCGGGTAGCCGGCCCGGTGCAGGGCCACGGCGACTGCGGCCAGCCGCGCGGCCGTGTCCGCGTTGGCCGCGGCCAAGGCCCGGTAGGACCGGCCCAGCCCGGCAGGATAGGGGCCCAGCACCTCCTCCAGGTTGCTCGCCGGCAAGTAGGCCGGGCGCCGGGGTGCTGGCTCCGGACCGGAAGCGGCCGGCACACGCACCAGCAGGGCCAGTGCGTGGAGTCGGGCCAGATACCCGTCCAGCTGCCTGAGGGTGGCACGGCCGGAGGGCGGACGCAGCAGCGGCTGCAGCGTGGTGGCGTCCGCGGCCCGGCCGGCGTCCTTATCGCTGGCCAGGACCACGGCCTCCAGCACATCCAGCTGGGGCCGGGACACGTTTTCGAGGGTGCGCTGGAGACTGATCCGGGTACAGGCGCGGGCGGCCAGCGCGGAAAAGTCCGGCACCGGGGGATGGCACAAATCGGGCCGGGCGGCCAGCAGCGCCCGCAACTGCTGGTCGGTGCGGGCGGCCAGGTCGTCGGCCAAGGCACGGATGGAGGACATCGGATTAACCGTACCCCTGTCCGGGAGCCCCGGGAGCGCCCCAATCCCTACAGCGAGCGGCGCCGCCGGATGCTGCGCACCACAAGACCGAGCATCAGGATGAAGGCCGCGGGCAGGCCGAAGAATGCGATCCACGGGAATCCGGTCCACGCCGGAGTTCCGGCCCAGGCATTCGCGAGGACGGCGCCCAGGCTCAGCAGGCCCGCCGCGCAGAGCACCACGGCCGCCACTGTGGCAGCTGCGGCAGCCGGGGAGGATTCCGGGGATCGGGCAGGACGGGGCGAAGGATCGGAGCCGGACATGGCTATAACGCTAACAGCGGACAGGAACGCGGCAAAGGACGCGGCAAGATCCATGGCCGGGCGGGACAGGCTAATCTAGATAAGGACTTCCCCGCCGGGGCGCACCCGCGCTGCCGGCAGCCCTCGGCTGCCTCGGGAGCGGATGGGTGAAGCGCCGGCGGAATCGGACGGGCCCGGGAACCGGCGTACAGAACGTGAAGGCATGCAGGACTTGGGAACTGCAGAAACTGTAGAACGAGGTAATAGAAGTGCCTATCGGCAAGGTTAAGTGGTTCGACGCGGACAAGGGTTTCGGTTTCCTGGCGACGGATGACGGGCAGGAGGTGTTCCTGCATGCGTCCGCGCTGCCTGCGGGCGTCAAGGAAGTCAAGTCGGGAACGCGGATGGAATTCGGCATCGCCACCGGCAAGCGCGGCGCGCAGGCGCTGTCGGTCCGGATCCTCGAGGCGGCACCATCCATTGTCCGGGCTACCCGCAAGCCGGCCGAGGACATGGCCGTGATTGTCGAGGACCTCATCAAGCTCCTGGACGGCATTTCCAACGGGCTGCGCAAGGGCCGTTACCCGGACAAGTCCCACGCCACCAAGGTGGCCGCGGTGCTGCGCCGGGTGGCCGACGACCTCGACGCCTAGGCCCGGGAAGGGAATCAATGGCTGAGAATCTCATCGAACCGGAAGCCGGCACAGCGGCGGCTGCGCCGCGGCGCCCGGCCGGCCGCCGGATACCCAAGCTGGATGCGGTGCTGGCGGCGGCCGTGGACAGCGCCCGCGCGGGCGTGCTCACCATTGCCCCCGCCGAACAGGTCGGCGCCCACGTGTCCGCCTCAGCGGAGGGGGAGCGGCTGGTGCTGCATCGTTTCGAAGCCAAGCTGGCCGGTTACCGGGGGTGGCACTGGTATGCCACCGTGGCCCGGGTGCCGCGCGGGAAGGCGGCCACCGTCTGCGAGGTGGGCCTGCTGCCGTCCGAAGACTCCCTGCTCGCACCGGAGTGGGTGCCGTGGGCGGACCGGATCCGGCCCGAGGACGTGCCTGAGCCGGAGGCTGGGCCCGAAACGGAGGCTGCGGCCGCCGAAGCGGGTGCCGGACAGCAGTCCGCCGATGCCCCCGCCGGGGCCGGCGGCGACGGCTCCGGCACGGACACCGGGGCGGCCGGGCTCCGGGACGAGTCCGCGGAGGACACGGGCGACACGGGCGAGGCTTCGTCCTAGCAGGCCACGATTCGGCCGGCTGCCTCCGGCCTGAACGCCAAGACCTTAACGCAGGGGCTCCGGTCCGGCACGAAGCCGGACCGGAGCCCCTGCGGTTTCTGCCCCTGCCATTTATGCACCGGGCGGGCCCTCGGCCTGATCCTTTGCGGGAGTGCCCGGCCCTTAGCCGTGGAGCTGGCTGAGCACGTAGTCGATGCAGGCCAGCAGGGCGCTGACATCGTCCGGCTCGATGGCCACGAAGGTCGCGATGCGCAGCTGGTTGCGGCCGAGCTTGCGGTACGGCTCCACGTCCACGACGCCGTTGGCCCGCAGCGCCTTGGCCACCGCGGCGGCGTCCACCGACTCGTCGAAATCGATCGTGGCGATGACATTGGAGCGGTGTTCCGGGTTGGCCACGTACGGGCTGGCCACCGGGGACGCCTCGGCCCAGCTGTAGACCCGGCCGGCGGAGTCCGCGGTCCGCTTGGCGGCGAACTCCAGGCCGCCGTTGGCATTGAGCCATTCGATCTGGTTGTTCAGGGTGACCAGGGTGGCCAGCGCCGGCGTGTTGTAGGTCTGGTTCTTCAGCGAGTTGTCGATCGCCGTCTGCAGGTTCAGGAAGTCCGGGATCCACCGGTCCGTCGCCCCGATCGTGGCGGCGCGCTCCAGTGCGGCCGGGGAGAACATGCCCAGCCACAGGCCGCCGTCGGAGGCGAAGTTCTTCTGCGGGGCGAAGTAGTAGACATCGGACTCGGCCAGGTCCACGTCCAGGCCGCCGGCGGCGGAGGTCGCGTCGATCAGCAGCAGCGCGCCGTCGTCGGCCCCGTCCACGCGCCTGACCGGAGCGGCCACGCCGGTGGAGGTCTCGTTCTGGGCCCAGGCGTAGACATCGACGCCGGCCTCGGCCTGCGGCTCGGGCCTGCTGCCGGTTTCCGACTCAATAATGGTGGACTGATCCAGGAACGGGGCGTTGTTGGTGGCCTTGGCGAACTTGGAGCTGAACTCGCCGAAGGACAGGTGCTGGGCCTTGCGCTCGACCAGTCCGAAGGTGGCCACGTCCCAGAAGGCGGTGGAACCGCCGACGCCGAGGATGACCTCGTAGCCCCCGGGCGCCTTGAAGAACTCCTTCAGCCCCTCGCGCACGCTGCCGACGAGGTTCTTCACCGGCGCCTGCCGGTGGGAGGTGCCCAGCAGGTTCTTGCCCGCGGCGACCAGGGCGTCGATCTGCTCCGGGCGGACCTTGGACGGGCCGGCACCGAAGCGCCCGTCCTCGGGCAGCAGGTCGGCGGGGATGCGAATGGACTGGGGCTCGCTCATGAGTAACTCTTCCTAGCAGGGGGCACTGCTGGCTCGTCGGATCGCTGCGGTGGTTCGCCGCACTGATCCGCGGTCGAACCACCGTTAATTCTGCCTCAGTTGCCGGCGGGGCCGTTAGCCGGTGACCTGAGGGGGCTCCGCTCCGTTTGCATCGTGCCGGCACCGCGTTTGTGCTGTGCTCGGGCGCAGCGGTTAGGCTTGGGACGGGGAATGTGCCGCCCTGGCAAGAACCAAGGAGGCCCTGGCAAAACCAAGGAGTAAGGATTCCGTGACCGATCTCATCGACACCACCGAGATGTACCTGCGTACCATCCTCGAGTTGGAAGAGGAGAACATCGTCGCGCTGCGGGCCCGGATTGCCGAGCGCCTGCGCCACTCCGGTCCCACCGTCTCCCAGACGATCGGCCGGATGGAACGCGACGGGCTCGTGGTGGTCACCGGGGACCGGCACTTGGAATTGACCGAACAGGGCCGCCAGCGGGCCACCGAAGTGATGCGAAAGCACCGGCTGGCCGAGCGGCTGCTCTCCGATGTGATCGGGCTGGACTGGGCCTACGTGCACGATGAAGCGTGCCGCTGGGAGCATGTCATGAGCGAGCGGGTCGAACAGCGGCTTTACGAACTGCTGGGCAAACCCGAGGTCTCCCCGTACGGGAATCCGATTCCCGGGCTGGAAGCCTTGGGCGGGCAGCCGGCGGCCGTCTTCGGGGAAGGTGTGGTTAATCTCACCGAGGCCATGAAGCATTACACGCCGGGACAGCAGGTGGTCATTGCCCGGCTGGCCGAGCCGATCCAGGTGGACCCCGAACTGCTGCAGCAGCTCGAAGAGGGCGGGTTGAAGCCCGGGGCCGAACTGGCGCTCGAGGCGGTGGGGGAGTACATTTCCGTGCGCGTGCCGGGCGTCGAGGGCGCGCTGGAGCTGCCGCCCGAGGTGGCCGCCCACATCTTCGTTACCCTCGGCTAGGCCTTCCGACACGCCGCGGGACGGCCTGGCCGGGTCCGGGAGCCGCGGGATTGCGCGGCCGGAGCCCTGAAACGAATCTTTTACATAACGGGATTATTACTGCCTTCCACCTTGCCCCTATAGTTGGTTGCGGCGCCGAGACATTGGCGTTACCTGTTCCGCAGCCGAACCCTGCCAGCGGAACGACAGGTTCCGCGGTGGCAGGGGCGGAGGACCCACATACGGCAGCCGGCCGAAGCCCGGCTGCCTCGGGGTGAAGCCGCGCCGATACGACACCGGTCCTACGGAGATCCTCTCCGGGGCCGATGACGCATGGGCGCAGCCGGGTTTTTCTTCTGACCCGAATCCGACAGCTAACTTCGCAGGCGCACAGGAGAGGGAAGACTTTTGTCAGAACACAAAGCCTCGGGGCGCCGTCGTTCGGCCGCCCCGGCAGCTAAGGCGCGGCCGCGTACGGGACAGGCGGGGCGCCGTCGTGCAGCCGAGCCGGCCCGTTCCCCGTTGGCAATGGCCGCCCGGGAGCTGGGCCACAAGGCGGCCCTGGTGGCAGCCGTCTCCGGCATGGCGCTGACCGTGGCCCTGCCCACGACGGCGGGCGCCTCCGGTGTCCCGGGATCCTCGTCCCCGGCGGTCACCGCCGCGGCGGAGGTCAAGGTGGACTACCAGCGTTCCGGACTTTCCAGCGATATCGACGCGGACGCCAAACTCGAGCAGATCATGGTGGCTTCCGGCGGCGAGGTCGAGGCGACCAGCAGCAAGGGCACGCTGGCCCAGCCCATGGATGCCATGAAAATGACCTCCCCCTTCGGCATGCGAATCAATCCGGTCACCGGCGCTGCCGGCGAGATGCATACCGGCCAGGACTATGGGGTGCCCTGCGGCACGCCCGTGCATGCCGCCGCCGGTGGAACGATTAAATCCGCCGGCTGGGTCGACATGTACGGCAACCGCGTGGTGATCGACCACGGCAACGGCCTGGAGACCACCTACAACCATCTGACGAGCATCAGCACCCGGCAGGGCGCCAAGGTCTCCCGCGGGGACCTGATTGCCGAAAGCGGCACCACCGGCAATTCGACCGGCTGCCACCTGCATTTCGAGGTCGTCGTCGACGGCAAGATGGTCGACCCCAAGTCCTGGCTGTGACCTTCGTTACCAAAGACACGCCGATCCGTGATCGGAATGTGACTTGCTGGAAGAAATCGTATACCGTCTAACTCGTGCCAGGCCGAGATGGGCCTGGCACCTTCGGGTGGATTGCCGAGCTCTGCCGCCATCCGAAGTCCGTTCGCAACCAACGCACGGCAGAGGCGGGGGACCCACTTAGCGGGCTTCCCGGAAGCCCTAGGGGTTAAGTCGCCAGGACCTTCGGTTTATTGCGAAGGCGTCCGGCGGCCGGGTGACTCCCATCCGAACCCGACAGCTCACCTCGTAGGCATGGGGAGAGGTAATCAGCCGTGTCCAAGAGCACCACCGCGGGCCGCCATCGGGCGGCTCCTGTCCACACCAACCCGCTGGAGACAATGTCCAAGGCTGTCTCCTCCAGCGCCGGATCCGTTGGCCGCCAGGCCGCCGTCATTGCCGCCGCTACCGGGCTGGTCCTGACCGTCGGTGCTCCCGCACAGGCCGGCGGCGAGCATAAGGCCGTGCAGGCCGGATCCTCCGCCCCCACCCGGATCCAGGTCGAGACCGTCAAGGCCTCCAACGTCAAGCTCAAGTTCGAGCGCGCGGGCGTGACCTCCACCCCTGCCCCCGAGCCTGTTGTCGAGGTCGCAGCCGAGACCACTGTTGATGCCACTGTTGATGCCAATGTTGGCGCGACCGAACAGGCCGCCCAGCCCGAGGCCGGCGTCGGGTCAAACGTTCAGGCAGCGTCGGTGGAGAAGCCGGCCGCCAAGGCCGAGGCTGCCGCCAGCGGTCTGGGTGCCTCCCTCGTGGCCGCGGCCTACGGCCAGATCGGCGTCTCCCAGGACTGCACCGCCATGGTCGAGAACGCCCTGCGCCAGGTCGGCATTTCCGTCGGCGACCTGGCCCCCGCGCAGTTCTTCGCCTACGGCACCCAGGTTTCCACCCCGCAGCCGGGCGACCTGATCTACTATGACGACGCCGGCGCGGGTGTTCCCCACATCGCCATCTACGTGGGCAACGGCCAGGCCGTCCACGGCGGCTGGACCGGCTACACCACCGTGCTGGCCGACGCCTACATCGGTTCCGGCCCGGTCTTCATCCGGCCGTCCCGCTAAATCCGTCCGCAAGGACCCGCTGCCTCGGAAGGGGCGGCGGGTCCTTGTCCGTTTTCGGACCCGCCTCCGCCCGTCGCACCTCTATTAATGGACCCCGTTCATGCCCGTTAATAGAGGTGCGACACATTTGCCTGTGGGAATGAAATGTTGGCGCCGCGGGCATGGGTGGATTTACTCTGGCTCTGTCAGTTCGAACAGCCACGGCCGGGACGTGCGATCCACGCAGGCCCCGGGCCTGGGCAGACGAAGAGGAATGTGCGATGCGCACACTCGTTCTGAACGCTGGATATGAACCGCTGGCGGTGGTCACCTTCCGCCGGGCGCTGCTGCTCGTGCTCGCCGGCAAGGCAAGCGTCATTGCAGAGGACGGGGACCCCGTCATCGGACCGAACGACATCCTGGGCAGGCCCTCGGTGATCCTGCTCAACCGCTACATCAAGGTCCCGTACCGGCAGGACACCACCGTCACCCGCCGGGGCGTGCTGCGCCGGGACAACCATGTCTGCGCCTACTGCGGCAAGACCGCCAGCACCGTGGACCATGTGCGCCCGCGGTCCCGCGGCGGCGAGGACAGCTGGGAGAACCTGGTCGCCTGCTGCCTGCGCTGCAACAATGCCAAGGGGGACCGCACGCTGGCGCAGATGGGCTGGCAGCTCCGTTTCACGCCCAAGCCCCCGCGCGGGGCGCACTGGCGCATCCGCGAGTTGGAACGCCCGGCCCCCGCCTGGAGCGAATTCCTTGACAGCGGCTCCGCGGCATGAACGGGTCCCCGGCCGGGCAGGCCGGCGTTGCCGGATCCCATGACGCCGTGGTGCTCGCGGGCGGGCGGTCCTCCCGGCTCGGTGGGGTGCCCAAGGCGCTGCTGGAGTTCGAGGGCAGGACACTGCTGCGCCGCACGCTCGACGCCTTGTCCGGGGCACGGCGGATCGCCGTCGTCGGCCCGCCGGAACTCGCGGCCGTGCTGGCCGGGGCAGGGCCGG
>NZ_JBHTML010000182.1:0-7606 GCF_042679445.1 Arthrobacter sp. GCM10027362 | reverse complement strand
GCCCCCGCCGCACAGCTGGTGGACCTGGCCGCCGCCGGGGAACACCGGCAGGTGCGGGTGACCGGAACGCCGGGCAGCGCCCGGGTGCAGGTCGACGGCGGGGCACAAGGCCACGCCGCCATGACGGTCAGGCTCCACCCCGGCGCCGTGACGGTGGACGGCATCCGCCAGCCGGCGACCTGGGCGGTGGGAGAGGACGGCGTGCTCTGGCTCAACTACGCCGGCAGGACCATGGCCTGGCACCTCAGCGACCGCGAACAGCGGCTGCGGGACGCGCTCGGGCAGCGCCCCCGGGACGTAGGGGAGGCTTCGCCGGAGGTGCGCTCGCCGATGCCCGGCACCGTCACCGCGGTGGCGGTGCGCAGCGGGGACGAGGTGGCGGCCGGCCAGACACTGCTCAGCGTCGAGGCCATGAAGATGGAGCACCAGCTCACCGCCGGCCTGTCCGGCGAGGTCGCGGTCAGCGTGCAGCCGGGCGACCTGGTCAAGGCCGGCCAGCTGGTCGCCGTCATCCGGCCGGCAGCGACGACGGAGGAGCAAACCGATGCCTGACTTCGAACTGGACGAGGACTACCAGGACCTCGCCGACACGGTCCGCGACTTCGCCAACGAGGTGGTGGCCCCGGCCTCCGCCAAACACGACGAGGAGCACAGCTTTCCGTACGGGATCGTCAAACAGATGGGGGAGATGGGCCTGTTCGGGCTGCCCTTCCCCGAGGAGTACGGCGGCATGGGCGGGGACTACTTCGCCCTGGCCGTGGCCCTGGAGGAACTCGGCCGGGTGGACCAGTCGGTGGCCATCACGCTGGAGGCGGCGGTGTCCCTGGGCGCCATGCCCATCTACCGCTTCGGTACCGAGGACCAGAAGCGGCAGTGGCTGCCGGAGCTGGCCGCCGGCCGGGCGCTGGCCGGCTTCGGCCTGACCGAACCGGAGGCCGGGTCCGACGCCGGCGGCACCAAGACCACCGCGCGGCTGGAGGGCAGCGCGGGGGGAGGCCACTGGGTGATCAACGGGCGCAAGGAATTCATCACCAACTCCGGCACGGAGATCAGCCGGCTGGTCACGGTCACCGCCGTGACCGGCAGTGCCGGAACCGGCGGGTCAGCCAGGAAGGAGATCTCCACCATCCTGGTCCCCACCGACACGACCGGTTTCACCGCGGAGAAGGCGTACAACAAGGTGGGCTGGAACGCCTCGGACACCCACCCGCTGCGCTTCGAGGACGTCCGCGTGCCGGAAGCCAACCTGCTCGGCGAGCGCGGGCGCGGCTATGCCAACTTCCTGCAGATCCTGGACGAGGGGCGCATCGCCATCGCCGCGCTGGCCGTCGGCGCCGCCCAGGGCTGCGTGGACGAGTGCGTGCGCTACGCCAAGGAGCGCACCGCTTTCGGCCGCAACATCGGCCAGTTCCAGGCGATCCAGTTCAAGATCGCCCGCATGCAGGCCCGCGCGCATACGGCACGGCTGGCCTATTACGACGCCGCGGCGCGGCTGCTGGCCGGCAGGCCCTTCAAGACCCAGTCCGCGATTGCCAAGATGGTGGCGGGCGAGGCGGCCATGGACAATGCCCGGGACGCCACCCAGATTTTCGGCGGCTTCGGGTTCATCAACGAGTTCCGGGTGGCCCGCCACTACCGGGATTCGAAGGTGCTCGAGATCGGCGAGGGGACCACCGAGGTCCAGCTGATGCTCATCGCCCGCGAGCTGGGACTCTAGGAGGAGGCGGCAGTGATCGACAAGGTAGTGGCGAGCGCGGCCGAGGCGGTCGCCGACATCCCGGACGGCGCCTCGCTGGCCGTGGGCGGCTTCGGCCTGTGCGGGATTCCGGTGGCGCTGATCCAGGCCCTGCACGAGGCCGGCACGAAGGACCTGGAGACCATCAGCAACAACTGCGGCGTTGATGACTGGGGCCTGGGCGTGCTGCTGGCCGACGGGCGCATCCGGCGCACCATCAGTTCCTATGTGGGCGAGAACAAGGAATTCGCGCGCCAGTTCCTGGCCGGCGAGCTCGAGGTGGAACTGACACCGCAGGGCACGCTGGCGGAAAAGCTGCGCGCCGGCGGTGCCGGCATTCCGGCGTTCTACACGGCGGCGGGTGTCGGCACGCAGGTGAGCGAGGGCGGGCTGCCGCGCAAGTACGACGCCGCCGGGAACGTCGTCGTCGCCTCCGAGCCCAAGGAGGTGCGCCGCTTCCGCGGCGCGGACTACGTGCTGGAGGAATCGCTGACCCCCGACTACGCCCTGGTGCACGCCTGGAAGGGGGACCGGCTGGGCAACTTGGTCTACCACGCGGCGGCCATGAACTTCAATCCGCTTTGTGCCATGGCCGGTAGGGTCACCATCGCCGAAGTGGAGGAACTGGTGGAACCGGGGGAACTGGATCCGCAGCAGATCCACACCCCCGGGATCTTCGTCCAGCGCATGGTGGCAGCGCCCGGGGTGGAAAAACGGATCGAGAAACGCACCGTCTCGGGAAGGAGCTGACCATGGCACGCTCGCGCACCGAACTGGCCGCCCGGGTGGCCCGGGAACTGCAGAACGGACAGTACGTCAACCTCGGCATCGGCATGCCCACGCTGATCCCGAACTACATTCCGGCCGGCGTCGAAGTGGTGCTGCACTCCGAAAACGGCATCCTCGGCGTCGGACCCTACCCGGCGGAGGACCAGGTGGACCCGGACCTGATCAACGCCGGCAAGGAAACCGTGACGCTGAACAAGGGGGCGGCGATCTTCGATTCGGCCACCTCCTTCGGCATGGTCCGCGGCGGTCACGTGGACGTGGCGGTGCTTGGGGCGATGGAGGTGGCCGAAAACGGCGACCTGGCCAACTGGATGATCCCGGGCAGGATGGTCAAGGGCATGGGCGGGGCCATGGACCTGGTCTTCGGGGCCAAGCGGCTGATCATCATGATGGAACATGTGGACAGGAACGGGAATCCCAAGATCCTCAAGGCCTGCACGCTGCCGGTGACAGGGCGCGCCTGCGTGGACCGGATCATCACGGACCTGGCCGTGATCGACGTGGTAGACCAGGCCGGCAGGAAGAGCCTCGTGCTGCGGGAAACCGCCCCGGGCATCACCGTGGACGAGGTCATCGCCGCCACCGGGGCAGAGCTGCGGATCGACGAGGAGGCGGAGGCATGAACGCCGAACCGCGCGTCATCACCCAGCGCGGCCTGTATTTCGACGAAATCGAGACGGACGTGGTGTATGCACACCGGCCCGGCCGGACCGTGACCGACGCGGACAACGTGCTGTTCACCACCGCCACCATGAACACCCAGGCCCTGCACCTGGACGCCGCCTGGGCCGAAACCCAGCCCTTCGGCCGGCGGCTGGTGAACTCCATGCTCACCCTCGCCATCGTTGTCGGACAGTCGGTCAGCCAGTTGACCCAGGGCACCATCGTCGCCCAGCTGGGCCTGCACGAGGTGGAATTCCCGCACCCGCTGTTCCCCGGGGACACGCTGTACACCGAGACCGTGGTCACCGGCAAGCGGCCCTCCGCCTCGCGGCCGGGGCAGGGCATCGTGACCATGGTCCACACCGGACGCAACCAGGACGGCGATGTTGTGGCCCGGGCCACCCGCAGCTGCCTGATGTGGATGCGCGAGGCCCATGAACAGGCCGCGCGGGATTACGCCGAGCAGGCCGAGCGCGCCGTCGGCCTGGGGGAGGTGCCGTGACTGCGGCCTTCCTGATGGGGCCGGCCCTGCTCTTCTGCCCGGCGGACCGCCCGGACCGCTACGCCAAGGCGCTGGAACGGGCCGACGCGGTGATCCTGGACCTGGAGGACGCCGTCGCTCCCGCCGACAAGGACGACGCCCGGCAGGCGCTGCTGGCCCGCCCGCTGGACCCGGAACGGACCATCGTGCGGGTCAACCCCGCCGGAACGGCGGACCACACCGCAGACCTGGAGGTGCTGCGCCGGACCGGCTACCGGACCGTGATGCTGGCCAAGGCCGAAAGCGAGCGGGACTTGGCCGGCCTCGGCGGCTACCAGGTCCTGGCGCTGTGCGAGACCGCGCGCGGGGTCCTGGCTGCCGGCGACCTGGCGGCCCTGGTCAATGTGGTGGGGTTGATGTGGGGAGCCGAGGACCTGGTGGCCTCGCTGGGCGGCACCTCCAGCCGGACGGCGGAGGGCAGCTACCGGGACATCGCCCGGCATGCGCGCTCGCAGGTGCTGCTGGCCGCCGGTACCCGGCACAAGGCGGCCATCGACTCGGTCTACCTGGACATCGCGGATTTGGCGGGCCTCGCCGCCGAGGCCGAGGACGCGGCGGCGTCGGGCTTCAGCGCGAAGGCGGCCATCCATCCCAGCCAGGCCGGGCCCATCCGCCGCGCGTTCCGCCCGACGGAGGAAGAGACCGCCTACGCGGAGGACCTGCTCGAGGCGGCCCGCGGGGAAGCGGGGGTCTTCAGCTTCCGCGGCCGGATGGTGGACGCCCCGCTGCTCCGGCACGCCCGGCAGACCCTGCGCCGCGCCGGCAGGCCGTTGATCGAGTAGCCGGCGGCTTGCCGGCACCCTTCCCGCTGCGCGGCGGGAAGGGTGCCGGACAAACGCGGGCGGGACGGCGGGCCCGGCCACCGGGTGCGGGATACTGGAAGATATGGACTTGAACGACCCGGGCCCGCCGTCCGCCTTCGCCCTCCCCGCCGTGTCGCCCCGCCGGGTGGCGCTGCTGGGGTCCACCGGCTCGATCGGCACGCAGGCGATCGAGGTGGTGGAGGCGGCACCGGAGCGGTTCACGGTGACGGCCCTGTCGGCCGGAGGCCGCAACCTGGAGCTGGTCGCCCGGCAGGCCGTGCAGGCCCGGGCCGAGGCCGTGGGCATCGCCGCCGGATCGCGCGAGGACCTGGCCCTGGCCATCAAGGAGGCCGCGGCCGCCGCCGGGGCGGCCGGCTACGCCCCCGAACTCTTTGCCGGCCCCGACGCCGCGGCGAGGATCGCCGCCTGGGCCAACGCCGACGTCGTGCTGAATGGGATCACCGGCTCCATCGGCCTGGCCCCGACGCTGGCCGCCCTCGAGGCGGGACATCTGCTGGCCCTGGCCAACAAAGAGTCCCTGATTGCCGGCGGCGACCTGGTCCGCCGGACGGCCAGGCCGGGGCAGATCGTGCCGGTGGACTCGGAGCATTCGGCCCTGGCCCAGGCGCTGCGCGCGGGCTCGGCGGCGGAGGTGGAGCGGCTGGTGCTTACCGCTTCCGGCGGCCCGTTCCGCGGCTACAGCCGGGAACGGCTGGCGGCCGTGACGCCGGCACAGGCGCTGGCCCACCCCACCTGGGACATGGGGCGCATGGTGACCACCAATTCGGCGACCATGGTCAACAAGGCGCTGGAGGTGATCGAGGCGCACCTGCTGTTCGACGTGCCGCTGGAGCGGATCGACGTCGTGGTCCATCCGCAGTCGGTGGTCCATTCCATGGTGCAGTTCGTGGACGGTTCCACCATCGCCCAGGCCTCGCCGCCGGACATGCGGCTGCCGATTGCGCTCGGCATGGGCTGGCCGGCGCGGGTGCCGGGCGCGGCAAAGCCGTGCGACTGGTCCGCCGCCGCGACCTGGACCTTCGAGCCGCTGGACGAGGACGTTTTTCCCGCAGTGCGGCTGGCCAAGGAAGCCGCCGCGGCCGGCGGGACGGCCATGGCCGTGTACAACGCTGCCAACGAGGAGGCCGTGCACGCGTTCCACGCCGGCCGGATCCGGTTCCCCCGGATCGTCGAGACCGTGGCCGCCGTCGTCGGCGAACATGCCGGCTCGGCCGGGCTGACGGTCGAGGCCGTGCTGGCCGCCGAACACTGGGCACGGGTGCGTACCCACGAACGTTTAGGAATGGTGTGACGGTTCTGCTTTTCATCCTCGGTGTGCTCCTCGTGGCGGTGGGCATCGCCGCGTCCATTGCCCTGCATGAGGTGGGCCACCTGGTCCCGGCCAAGCTGTTCAAGGTCCGGGTGACCCAGTACATGGTCGGCTTCGGCAAGACCCTCTTCTCGCGCCGGAAGGGGGAGACCGAGTACGGGATCAAGGCCATTCCGCTGGGCGGCTACGTCTCGATGATCGGGATGTATCCGCCGGCGAAGGACACTGCGGACAAACCCGGGACCGTCCGCCGCTCCAGCACCGGCATGTTCCAGCAGCTGGCCGAGGATGCGCGCAGCGCCGCCGCGGAGCAGTTGCAGCCCGGCGACGAAAACCGGGTGTTCTACAAGCTGCCGGTCTGGCAGCGGATCATCATCATGCTCGGCGGCCCCTTCATGAACCTGGTGATCGGCACGGTGCTGGTGGGGGCGGTGATCATGGGTTTTGGCACCGCCCAGCCCACCGCGACCGTGTCCGAGGTCTACAAGTGCGTGGTGCCGGCATCCGCGCAGGCCGCAACCGGCCAGACGGAGTGCCTGCCCTCGGACCCGGTGGCCCCGGCCACGGCGGCCGGTATCCGGCCGGGGGA
This sequence comes from Arthrobacter sp. GCM10027362, assembly GCF_042679445.1. Taxonomy (NCBI): domain Bacteria; kingdom Bacillati; phylum Actinomycetota; class Actinomycetes; order Micrococcales; family Micrococcaceae; genus Arthrobacter; species Arthrobacter sp. GCM10027362. The sequence continues at coordinate 1,156 of NZ_JBHTML010000182.1, read as the reverse complement.
CACGATCGTGTCCTTCGGCGGCCGCCCGGTCACCGACTGGTACGAGCTGACCGGCTGGATCCGGGACGCCGCCGGCCAAAAGACGCCGATCGTGCTCGAACGCGACGGCCGCACCATCAGCACCACCATCACGCCGATCCGCACCGAACGCCCCGTACTGGACGGGAACAACCAGCCGGTGCTGGACGCCGGCGGCAAGCAGGTGACCGAGCAGGCAGGCTTTGTCGGCATGGGCCCGGCCACCGCGCTGGTGCCGCAGCCGGCGTCGGCGGTGCTGCCGGCAGTGGGGGAGAACCTGCAGGGGATCGCCGGCGTGGTGCTGCACCTGCCCCAGCGGCTGGTGGACGTGGCCAAGGCGGCCTTCAGCGACGAACCGCGCGATCCCAACGGGCCGATCAGCGTGGTGGGCGTGGGCCGGATCGCCGGCGAAATCAGCGCCATGCAGGAGGTGCCGCTGCAGGCCCGGCTGGCATCGCTGATCGGGCTGGTGGGCTCGCTGAACCTGGCGCTGTGCGTCTTCAACCTGATCCCGCTGCTGCCGCTGGACGGCGGCCACGTGGCCGGCGCGCTGTGGGAGGGGCTCCGGCGGCGCGTGGCCCGGCTCTTCCGCCGCCCGGATCCGGGTCCGGTGGACATCGCCAAGCTGCTGCCGCTGACCTATGTGGTCGCCGTGCTGCTGATGGGCATGGGCGCCCTGCTCATCTACGCGGACATCGTCAAGCCGGTGAACATCTTCGGCTGACGCGTGGGATACCTCCCGGTAACCGCACTGTGCGCCTACGCTGTCAGTAAGGCCGGCGGCGAAAGGGGCGCAATGACCAGCACACGGGGTTCCATGCAACCGGGACACGGCTTCCGGCGGAAGCTGTTGGCGCCCCTGGCGGCAGCACTGGCCGCCATGCTGGCGCTCTCGGGCTGCACCGGTCCCGGCCCGGCAGGCGAAACCGGTGCCTCGGCCGCGGCGGAGGCGGGCATGCCGCAGCGCAGCGCGGACCAGGTGTACCTGAACACCGCCCCGGCGGCCCCGCAGTTGGTCAGCGGTGCCGATGCCCAGGCGGCCCTGGCGGCCAGCCAGGTCCTCTTCGACACCAGTCCGCTGGCCGTTACCGCCCCGGCGGCCGATCCCGCGGCGGTCACCGCCGCCGCCCGGGAAGCG
>NZ_JBHTML010000181.1:0-7611 GCF_042679445.1 Arthrobacter sp. GCM10027362 | reverse complement strand
CCGCGGCCGAGGCCGCCGGCTTCCCGGCCGCCGGACAGGACAGCGGCAGCGCCGCCGAGTTGCCCGGTGATGCCGAGCGCACCGCGGCCGCCGGACAGTTCCGCGAGGTCTGGCTGGTGCCGGGCACGGCAGGAAACGCCGAGCAGGACTTCGGCACCCACTTCGTGGACCTGCACCGCGACCAGACCGTCAAGGACGTGCTGCGCGCCACCGGCGCCGGCATGCGCTCCGTCGAGCACGTCAAGCGCTACACCTCGATCTCCACCGGCGACGAGCAGGGCAAGACCTCGGGCGTGAACGTGATCGGCGTGATCGGGCACGCGCTCAAGAGCGGCGACATCGGCGGCATCGGCACCACCACCTACCGCGCCCCGTACACCCCGGTGGCCTTCGCCGCCCTGGCCGGCCGCCAGCGCGGCGAGCTGTTCGACCCGGCCCGGCTGACCCCGATGCACTCCTGGCACGTGGACCACGGAGCCCTGTTCGAGGACGTCGGACAGTGGAAGCGGCCCTGGTTCTTCCCGAAGCCGGGCGAGGACATGGAAACGGCCGTGCTGCGCGAATGCGCCGCGGTGCGCTCCTCCGTGGGCTTCATGGACGCCACCACCCTGGGCAAGATCGAGGTCCGCGGCAAGGACGCGGCCGAGTTCCTGAACCGGATCTACACCAACGCCTACAAGAAGCTGGCCATCGGCGCCTGCCGCTACGGCGTGATGTGCACCCCCGACGGGATGATCTTCGACGACGGCACCGTGATGCGCCTGGCCGAGGACCGCTTCCTGCTCACCACCACCACCGGCGGAGCAGCGAAGGTGCTGGACTGGTTCGAGGAGTGGCTGCAGACCGAGTGGCCCGAGCTGGACGTGGTCTGCACCTCGGTCACCGAGCAGATCGCCACCGTGGCCGTCGTCGGGCCGAAGTCCCGCGCGGTGCTGGCCAAGCTGGCCCCGCAGCTGGACCTGTCCAACGAGGCCTTCCCGTTCATGGCCTTCCGCGACACCACGCTGGCCTCGGGCATCCCGGCGAAGATCGCCCGGATCTCCTTCTCCGGCGAGCTGGCCTTCGAGATCAACGTGGACGGCTGGTACGGGCTGGCGGTCTGGGAGGCCGTGGCCGAGGCCGGTGCCGAGTTCGGCATCACCGCGTACGGCACCGAGACCATGCACGTGCTGCGTGCCGAGAAGGGCTACATCATCGTCGGCCAGGACACCGACGGCACGGTGACCCCGCAGGACGCGGCGATGGAGTGGATCGTCTCCAAGGCCAAGGACTTCGTGGGCAAGCGCTCCTACTCCCGCCTGGACAACACCCGCGAGGACCGCAAGCAGCTGGTCAGCGTGCTGCCGGTGGACCCCGAGTTCCTGCTGCCCGAAGGCGCCCAGCTGGTGGCGCAGGGCACCCCGGTGACCCCGCAGGAGGGGCCGGTGCCGATGGAGGGGCATGTGACCTCCAGCTACCGCAGCCCCGCCCTCGGCCGGACCTTCGGCCTGGCTTTGATCAAGAACGGCCGCAACCGCATTGGCGAGACCCTGCTGGCTCCGCTGGACGGGCAGCTGGTGGAAGTGACCGTGGCAGAAACCGTACTTTTCGACCCGGAAGGGAGCCGTCGTGATGGCTGAGCAGGTATTGACCAACATTTCCCAACTGCGCCGCAGCCCGCTGGCGCACCTGGAGGACGTGATCCGCGAAGGCGCGGTGGCGGGGGAGCGCGGCGTCACGCTGCGCGAGATCCCGTTCCTGACCATGGTGGGCCTGCGCGCCCAGCCCGGCTCGGCCGCCGCGGCCGCGCTGGAAGCGGCCGCCGGCGTCGCCCTGCCCGCAAAGGTGGGGCAGACCACCGGGGACTCTGATGGAAGCGGGGGCGCCGCCATCCTGTGGCTGGGTCCGGACGAGTACCTGCTGGTCGCCCCCGAGGGCACCGGGGCCGGCGCCTTCATCGAGGCGCTGGGGGACGAGCCGGGCGCCGTCGTGGACCTGTCCGCCAACCGCACCACGCTGGAACTGTCCGGCCCCTCGGCCCGGCTGGTGCTGGAAAAGGGCTGCCACTCGGACCTGCACCCGCGCTCCTTCGGCCCGGGCACCGCGGTCACCACCCAGCTCGGCCCGGTGCCGGTGCTGCTGTGGCAGACGGGCGAGCAGACGTACCGGATCCTGCCGCGGGCGTCCTTCGCGGACTACACCGCGCGCTGGCTGCTGGACGCCATGACCGAATTCGCCGTCCCCGAGGTACCGTAATGGCGCTGAGTGCACTGGATCTGTTTTCCGTTGGCATCGGGCCCTCCTCCTCCCATACGGTGGGCCCGATGCGGGCGGCCCGGCGGTTCACCGCCGGCCTGGCCGCCGACGGGCAGCTCGAGTCCGTGGCGCGCGTGCGGGCCGAACTGTTCGGTTCGCTCGGCGCCACGGGCTGGGGCCACGGCTCGGACAAGGCCGTGGTGCTCGGCCTGGCCGGGGAGGACCCGGAGACGGTGGATACGGACACCGCCGACGCCCAGGTCCGCGAGGCCGTCGCCTCCGGCAAGCTGGTGCTCGCCGGCACCCGGCCGGTGCGCTTCGACTACGACGCCGACGTGATCCTGCACCGGCGCAAGACGCTGCCGGCGCACCCGAACGGCATGACCTTCTTCGCCTACGACGACGCCGGGAACCTGGTGCGCGAGCGCACCTACTATTCGGTGGGCGGCGGCTTCGTGGTGGACGAGGACGCCGCCGGGGCGGACCGGATCGTCCCGGACGCCACCGACCTGCCCTACCCGTTCACCACCGGCGCGCAGCTGCTGGCGCACTGCCGCACCGAGGGCAAGTCGATCGCGCAGATCATGCTCGCCAACGAGCTGTCCTGGCGGTCCGAAGCCGAGCTTCGGGAACGGCTGCTGCACATCTGGGCCGTGATGCAGGAATGCGTGGAGAACGGCTGCACCCGCACCGAGGAGGTGCTGCCCGGGGGCATGAAGGTCCGCCGCCGGGCGCCCGAGCTGCGCCGGAAGCTGCGGGCGGCCGAGGCCGAGGCCCAGCGCATTGCCGCAGGCGGCGGGCAGCCGGTGGCGGACCCGCTCTGGGCCATGGAATGGGTCAACCTCTATGCCCTGGCGGTCAACGAGGAGAACGCCTCGGGCGGGCGGATCGTCACCGCGCCGACCAACGGGGCCGCCGGCATCATCCCCGCCGTGCTGCACTTCTACACCCGGTTCGTACCCGGAGCCAACGAGGACGGGGTGGTGGACTTCCTGCTCACCGCCGCCGCGATCGGGATCCTGTTCAAGGAAAACGCCTCGATCTCCGGCGCCGAGGTCGGCTGCCAGGGCGAGGTCGGCTCGGCCTGCTCGATGGCCGCCGGCGCGCTCTGCGCGGTGCTCGGCGGGACTCCGGAACAGGTGGAGAACGCCGCCGAGGTGGGCATCGAGCACAACCTCGGGCTGACCTGCGACCCGGTGGGCGGGCTGGTGCAGATTCCCTGCATCGAGCGGAACGCGATCGCCAGCGTCAAGGCGATCAACGCCGCGCGGCTGTGCCTGCAGGGCGACGGGTCGCACAAGGTTACGCTGGATATGGCCATTAAGACCATGCGCGAGACCGGCAAGGACATGAAGGTCAAGTACAAGGAAACCTCCCGCGGAGGTCTGGCCGTGAACGTCATCGAATGCTGAGGAGTTGAGGCATATGCCGGAAAACAAGGGCGCAGCGGGCACCGAGCAGGTGCTCACCCTGGACTGCCCGGAGCGGCCCGGGATCGTCCATGCCGTCTCGGGCTTTTTGCTCGAGCACGGCGGCGACATCCTGGACATCAAGCAGTTCGGGGACCGGCGCCACGGGCACTTCTTCATGCGCGTGCACTTCGTGGTCCCGGCCGAAGCCTCCGTGGCCAAGCTGCGCCAGTCCTTCGAGCCGCTGGCGCTGGATCACGGGATGAACTGGAAGCTGGACGAGCACGGGGCCAAGCGCCGGGTGCTGGTGATGGTCTCCAAGTTCGGCCACTGCCTCAACGACCTGCTCTTCCGGGCCCGCACCGGGGAACTGCCGGTGGAGATCGTGGCGGTGGTCTCCAACCACCTGGACCACCAGCGGCTGGTCGAATGGCACGGCATCCCGTTCTTCCACATCCCGGTCAACCCGGACACCAAGCCGCAAGCCGAGGCGAAGCTGCTGGACCTGGTGGACCGCTTCGAGGTGGAACTGGTGGTGCTGGCCCGGTACATGCAGGTGCTCTCCGACTCGCTGGCGACCCGGATGGAGGGGCGGGTAATCAACATCCACCACTCCTTCCTGCCCAGCTTCAAGGGGGCCAAGCCCTACCACCAGGCCTACGAGAAGGGCGTGAAGACCGTGGGCGCCACCGCGCACTACGTCAATGCCGAGCTGGACGAGGGGCCGATCATCGCCCAGCAGGTGATGGAGGTGGACCACACCTACGGTCCGGAGGACCTGGTCGCGGCCGGCCGGGACACCGAGTGCAAGGCGCTCTCCAACGCGGTGAAGTGGCACTGCGAGGGCCGGGTGATCCTGCACGGCAGCCGGACGGTGGTCCTGCGCTGACCTGAGGCGGCAATACCGCCGCATCCCGCGTACGACGGCGGCCGGTTCCCCTCCATGGAGGGGAACCGGCCGCCGTCGTTTCCGTTCCCCGCACTGCGGCGGGTCGCGGAACCGAGTGCGCTGCCTGCGGCGCATTCGGGCGCAGGCAAACACGAATTGCAAAGGTGAAATTTTGCAGTTGTGTAAATTTCGGCCGCCTGCCATTATTGTTTGGTGAGTCAACCAACTTCCCTCCGGGACCGCAAGCGCGCCGAAACCTGGAACACCCTGCACCAGGCGGCCGCGCAGGCGGCCCTCACCCAGGGCCTGGAACAGGTGACGGTGGAGGCAGTGGCCACCGCCGCCGGCGTCTCCTGCCGCACGTTCTTCAACTACTTCGCCACCAAGGAAGACGCGGTCCTGGGCCTGCAGGAGCCAACCGTGGACGAGGAGGTGCTGGCCGCCTACGACGTCGACGGGGACCTGCTGGAGGAAACCAGCCGGCTCATGCTCAGCGTGATGCGGTCCATTCAGGGCGGGGACAAGGAGGCGGGCCACCGCCGGGAACTGTTCGCCAGGTACCCGCACCTGCTGCACCGGCGCTTCCAGTACGTGACCAAGGTGGAGCAGCTGTTGATCGGCCTGGTGACGGAGCGGCTGGCAGCATCCCGGCGCTGGCAGCAGCACCCGCACGAGTTCGAGGTGGAGGAAACGGCGCGGATGCTCGTCATGATCGTTGGATCCGGGATGCGCTACGTCATGCAGAAGACAACGGCACACCCCACCCGTGAATCCCAGTTCGCCGCCCTGGACGACGGGCTGCGGCTGATGCGCACCGTCCTGAAGGAGCTTCAATGACGCAATCTTCCCCTGGATCTGTCGGTCTTGCCGACGGCGCTGCCGGTGGCCCTTGGGACGGTGCGGCACGCCGCCGGCCCAACCTGGCGCTGGTCTTTGTGGCCCTGGTCCTGGCGATGCTGCTCGCGGCCCTGAACCAGACCATCCTCGCCACCGCCCTGCCCACCATCGTTGGGGAGCTCAACGGGGCGCACCTGATGCTGTGGGTGGTGACGGCCTACATTTTGGCCTCCACCGTGATGATGCCCATCTACGGCAAGCTCGGCGACCTGATCGGGCGTAAGTACCTGCTGGTGGCGGCCATTCTGGTCTTCCTCGCCGGCTCGGTGGTCGGGGCGCTCGCCCCGGACATGGCCTGGCTGATCATTGCCCGTGTGCTCCAGGGCATTGGCGGCGGCGGCCTGATGATCCTCTCCCAGGCAGTCATCGCGGACGTGGTACCGGCCCGCGAGCGCGGCAAGTATATGGGCGCCATGGGGGGCGTCTTCGCGTTCTCCTCGGTCGTGGGGCCGCTGATCGGCGGCTGGCTCACCGAAGGCCCGGGCTGGCGCTGGACCTTCTGGCTCAACCTGCCGGTGGGCGTGGCGGCCCTGCTGGGGTCCCTGTTCTTCCTCAAGCGGCGCGCCGTCACCGCTCGCCCGAAGCTGGACCTGTGGGGCATGCTCCTGCTGGCGGCAGCCAGCACCTGCCTGGTGCTGGCCTCCAGCTGGGGCGGCAGCAGCTACGCGTGGAGCCATCCGGTCATCCTGGCCCTGCTGGCCGGAACCGTGGCCGCGTCCGCGGCTTTTGTCCTGGTGGAGCGGCGCACCGCCGAGCCGATTATCCCGCTGCAGCTGCTGCGGGACCGGAACTTCATCCTGGCCACCCTCGCCGGCCTGCTGATCTCGGTGGCCATGTTCGGCGCCCTGGGCTACATGCCCACCTACCTGCAGATGGCCCACGGCGCCAGCGCCACCGAGGCCGGATTGCTGATGATCCCGATGATGGGGGCGATGCTGGCCTCCTCCATGGTCGCCGGGGCACTGGTCTCGCGGACCGGGCGGTATAAGTGGCTGCCGGTGGCCGGGTCGGTCGTTACGGCGGGCGCCCTGGCGCTGCTGGGCCTGGTCCGCGTGGACACCGGGCTGTCGCTGGTGTGCCTGGACCTCGGCCTGCTCGGGCTGGGCCTGGGGCTGAACATCCAGATCCTGGTGCTGATTGTGCAGAATTCCTTCCCACTGCGCCAGGTCGGCACCGCCACTGCCGCCCACAACTTCTTCCGGCAGATCGGTGCGACGCTGGGCTCGGCGCTGGTGGGCAGCCTCTTCGCCCACCGCGCCACGGAACTGCTGGGTGAACGCCTGCCGGCCTCCGCGGCCGCCTCCACCGGCGGCGGCCATTCGCTCACCCCGGCCCTGCTGCACAGGCTGCCGGAGCCGGTGCAGGCGGTGATTGTCCAGTCCTATAACGAGGCGCTGATGCCGCTGTTCCTGCTGATGATCCCGCTGGCCGTGACGGCCGTGGTGGTGTGCCTGTTCGTGGTGGAAAAGCCGCTGGCCACCACGCTGGAACCGGACATCCTGCCGGAGGCAATCTCGGAGGGCAATGTGCTGATCACCGCCGAAACCGACGGGAACCAGCCGGCCGACACCGAACTGCGCGGCAGCCGCTGACCGCCGTCCGCACCTGAATCCGGAGCACCGCGCCTACGCTTAGGTATGAATGCATTGCCGTCCCTGATGAAGCAGCCCCGTGTCCTCGAGATCGAGAGTACGGAGGACTTCGAGGCGATGCTGGCGCGCGGCGCGAGGTCCATGGACGGCTGGCACTTCCAGTCCGTGGACCTGGCCGGCCGGACCGCCCAGCTGAAGTCCCTCAGCCCGGCCGGCGCCGTCTTCCTGGGCTGCCGCTTCGACCCGGGGGTGGAGGACTGGCTGCGCGGGCGCGGCGCGCTGGTCTTTCCACCGCTGCCCGGAATTCCGTTCGACGCCTACCGCAGCCGCCTGTACAGCGCGGCCGAGCTCTACCAGGGGCTGGGCGGGGGCGAATACGAGGCGACCCCGGATGCCAGGATCTTCGCCTGGGCCTCCGCGACCAAGGCCCGCACGGACCTGGACGCCACGCTGGCGGCGGCCCTGCACGATCACGCCATCGGGGACGCCCTGGACGAGTTCTGCGCCGGCCGGAAGCTGGTGGGGGTGATGGGCGGCCACGCCGCCGTGCGGGGCGGGCCGGTCTACGCGGCGGCCGCCCGCCTGGGCC
>NZ_JBHTML010000180.1:0-7657 GCF_042679445.1 Arthrobacter sp. GCM10027362 | reverse complement strand
CGGCGGACGGGTGGTGCGGGCCGACGTGGAGGAGGCCATCGCCGCGGCAGCCGAACAGGCACCGGCGGCAACTTCCGCCGCGCCGTCCCCGGCGGCGGCCGCCGGTCCGGCCGATACCGAGGTCAGGCTCAACGCCAACCAGCGGATCACCGCGCAGCGGCTGGGGGAGACCACCTCCATTCCGACCTTCCAGCTCACGGTGGCCATTGCCATGGACCGGCTGCTGGCCTTCCGCCAGGACATCAACGCCCGGCTGGCCGGGGCCGGCACCAAAATCAGCGTCACGGACCTGCTGGTCCGGGCCGCCGCCGTCGCGCTCCGGGCCCACCCGGAGGTCAATGCCTCCTGGGGCGGGGACAGGATCATCCGGCACGGCGGCGTGCACGTGGGCATCGCCGTGGCCCTGGAGGAGGGGCTGATCGTCCCGGTCATCCGCGACGCGGACCGCAAGAGCGTCGGGCAGATCTCCGCCGAGGCCGCCGAACTGGCCGGCCGTGCCCGGGACGGCAAGCTGCGGCCGGAGGAATTCAAGGGCGGCACCTTCAGCGTCAGCAACCTGGGCATGTACGGGATCGAGTCCTTCACCGCCATCCTCAACCCGCCCGAGGCCGCCATCCTCGCCGTCGGCGCCACCACCGCGGAAGCGGTGGTCGGCGAGGGCGTGCCGGAGACCCGGCAGGTGATGCGGGTGAGCCTGACGGTGGACCACCGGGTGCTCAACGGCGCGGCCGCCGCGGCCTTCCTGCGGGACCTGAAGGCCCTGCTGGAGGAACCGCTGCGGATTGTCATCTAGGGAACGGGGGAAGAATCCAGCCATGGGCGAGAACACAGCCTTCACCACCAGCGCGCTCGTCTTCCTGCCGCCGGCGCGGGTCTGGGCGCTGCTGACCGACTGGACCGCGGCGCCGGCGTGGATGTCCGGGGTGAGCGAAATGCACGCCGAGGGGCCGCTGGAGCCGGGCCTGGCCCTGGACTTCCACGCCCAGGGCCACGACCGCACCGCCATGGTCTCCGCCGTCGATCCGGGGCGCAGCATCACGATCAGTTCCGGGCAGGGGGACCTGCGCACGGACTACCGCTATGACCTGGCCGACGACGCCGGCGACACGCGCCTGACGCTCACCGTCGACGTCGTCGCCGGCGGCGACGGGCTGGCGGAGCTGGCCGGACAGCTTCGGGCGGAACTGGCGGCGGCGGACTCGCTGCAGCTGGAGAACTTCAAGCGCTATGCGGAGAAGGCGCCGTGAGTCCGGGAGGTTCCGGAAGGCACTGCCTGTCTGCGCCACGGCAGATCGTCGGGCGGTTTCGGAATCCGGTTTTCCGGGAAATTCTGGCCGTGCCGCACCTCCACATCCGATGGAGACATGCCCCGCTTGCGGTATAACTCAGAGCGACTGCGGAGGGCTTGCCATCCACTGGCGACAAGTGGATCATCGTGGCAACGTGCTCCGACTCCGAGCGGAGGTATCCGGATGAATCTATCGGTTGGCGAGATCCTGGACGCGCTTCAGAATGACGATCAAGCACCGCTAGCTGACTGGCTACGGGAGAAGCTGGTCATCAACGGCGGCTGCTCGGCCGATCAATTCGAACTTGTCCCCCGATTGGCTTCTTGGAATTCAGAAGCCGGAAATGCAGGGAAAAAGCCGGAGGACCGGTTAAGGTTCATTGAGGCAACACTCGAAGGAATATATTCCGCTGCCCGGCACGTAACGTACGGAATCCCCATGCTTAATATCTACCTGTGGTCGCTGTGCCGTGAATCGTGGGAGTACTCCTGGGAGGTGGACGCCATCTTCGACATTATCTCGGCCGCCCGCCACTGCTCGAACAGCCGGCAAGGGGAAGCGGCCCCGGAAACGGTATCCGCAGAAAATGGGCTGTCCTTGGAATTGCTTAACCTTTTGGAAGAAGAAATAAAGGTGGAAATAGCCGCCGCTTCGGGATCCTTGGCGTGCCATGGCCGGCAGGCCCGCATTACCGAAGAACGGGCGGCCGCTCTGCAAAGTTATGCAGCGCGGTGTCCCCACAATCCGCTGGTCGATTTTGCCGGCCGCAATGCGGCGGACGAACGGATCTACTATCGCGCCGTCGCCACCGCCGCCGGTGCGGCAGACCGGTACATAAGTGGTAAGCACTCCTCTGCCCAGCTTGTCGACGCCATCACCGCCCTGAAAACGGCCGAGGATGAGGTTTCCACCGACGAGGACGCCTCCGAGTTGCGGGCCCATCGCCGCAGCCTGGAATGCCTTCATGAAGCAAGGGATCGGCCGCAGTTGCTGGTGGAAAACGCAAGAATTACTTACATCTATCCGTTTGGGCTCATTGGCATAACTCCGGAACAAGCGGTCCAGCATATCCGCGGACTTGAGCAGGCGCCGGTCCCCTGGTCCCTTGCCGGAGTCGTCCCGGAAGGCATCGATCACGAGCTGCAGCTGGATGACATCTGGATGGTGGACGATCCGTTCCACAGGGAGTACGGGGGAGCAGCCGTGCGGCTGCCGGCGATCGTTGTGCCCGGCCTGAGTGGACAAAGGGACAGCACGCTCCGCCCCGAACTCCGATTTTCGGAACTTGGCAACCACGTTTTGCGAATAGAGACCGAAATCGTGGACGCCACGCCACAGGACCTATATGCGGCCCTGTCCAGGGTCACTGCGCAGTCCGCCGATATGCACCGCCTCGATGCGCCGATTCATCTGGAGTCCAATGATACGGAAGACCGGCCGAAGTGGGGAAAGCTGATTTATTTCGCGCGTTCGATGCTGCGCGCAATTCCCCAACAAGAACCTTTCAGCGAATTGGATGTTCAGGTGAGCTTCCGCACCGGCAGCTATCACACGCTGGTGTGGATCAAGAAGGCCAGAGCAGGACTTCCCTGCCGTGAAGAAGCGGCGAGGACCGTGGAACATGCGGCTGAGCTTAGAAGTATCTTCGGATTCCAGACGCTGTGCAATCCAGTCAGTTACGGCCCTACCTCTGTCGCAGAATGGGCGCAGCTTCCATTGGGGTCCGGTTTGGTAATCCAAGCGCCGCAACTGAATGACGATCTTGTTTTATGGAACGGAAACAATTCAATGGTTGCTGCTTTTGGATCTCCAAATTTCCAGGTGGAAGGCGTTCTGGAGCTAGCGGAATTTGCTGCCAGCCTTCCAGGCTTATTCTCCGCCTGGAACAGGAACCTCGCAGGCTTCATCGAATCGCTTCGCCGCAGGCGGGATTTCTTCGCGAGATATTTGAATCCAGAACGGGAAGGAGCGCTGGAGGGACCGGCGTCCCGGGGCGATATTGACGCTGCTGATTTGCCGAATCCTCAGGCAGTGAGAACGTTGCAGGCCTTGAAGGCTGCGCAGTATAACTTGGAAAGGGAGGCATTCCGTTTTCAAAACTTGATTATGGCTAGCCGCCTCACGCTCATGTTCATGGTTTCGCCTGCGTTAGTAACATCCACGGTTGCGAGGAAAACCTTGGACGAACTGATGGCAGCAGCAGACTTTGAAAAGGCCCGCCGAGACTACGTTCATATGGTGGATGAAGTCCTTGGGGACCTCATGCGGTCCTTGACCGAGCAGGTCGTGAACCGGCATCAAGAACTCCATGACGAACATGAACTGGAGGCGCGGGAAGCGAACCGGCGCAAAATCGAAATACTTCTTGCCGGGCTGGCCGGCATAGGCCTTTCAGGACTGGCTTCCATTGTGCGTGACGGCTACAACATGGAGCATGAGACCGCCATCTTGGTCGTACTCGTTGTGGTGGCACTGGTGGGAGCCATCTGCGTAGTTGTCTATTGGATGAACAGGCATCACGAGCAGTTGCCGCCGGGCCGGGCGGAACCTGGAGCGACCTGGCTGAATTCCACGGAAACAGAAGGACCGCGGACGGACCAACCAGGATTGAGGTTTCCGCGTGCGGATAGAAGTACTTAGCCCTGATGCGGACGCACTGGGTGAAGTTTACGCGCAGCTGCTGAGGCCGGCGTTTCCCGCGGATGAGCTCGAGTCCTTCGAATCGCTCAGGGACGGAATGGATTCGGGGAGTGTCGAAGTTGTCTGCGGCTTTCAGGAAACAGTTCCGGTCACGGTCGCTGTCGGTGAATGGTTCGAGGCTTCGCGGGTGATGCTGTTGGGGTATATGGCGACCGCACCGGCCGCCCGTGGCCAAGGCTTCGGGAGGAAGCTTTACAGGCACGTCATCACTTCGTGGACCCGGCGCCACAGTCCCTGCCTCGTACTTGCCGAGGTGGAGCATCCCGCATATCACTCCGGCAGCCCGGCCTACGGAGATCCTTCCCGCCGCCTGCAGTTTTACGGTGAACAGGGCGCTCGGATCATCGAGCTTCCGTACTTTCAGCCGGCCCTTAGGCGGGGAGCTGCCCGCGTTCCCGGGATGCTGCTTCTTTTGCTCACCTCGCATCCGCCAGGTGCGCAAGGTGCCGGCGAACTGTGTATTCCAAGAGCCCAGTTGAGAGATTTTATTATTGAATACTTGATGCAAACGGAGGGCTCGTTAGGGAATGATCTGCAGACCCGGAACCTGCTCCGTCCTCTAAATCAGACGGCCAAGATCCGCACGTTCGTCACGGATGACCTGCAGCGGATCCCCGTGTGCCAGCCTGGATAGGGGTGTGAATCCATGAACGGCCCCGGCTCCGCCTTCCGGAGTGCCCTTGCCGTGCTGTTGCGCGGCGGTGGGTTCCGTGCGCCGACTAATGGACGGCCTGGTCCCGCAATCTGGCGGATGGTGTCCCGCCTTCGGGATTATTCAGCAGCGTTGCGGGCCCGTTGGCCGGACAGGCGCGTGCTCAGGCCCAGCGCGTCAAAGGGCGCGTGAGCGGCGGCGGTGTTGTCGAAATACACGTACACGTCGCGGCCGGCCCCGTCCGGACAGCGGCTGCCGGCCAGCCAGCCGCGGACCCGGCCGGCCCAGGCATCCAGCTCGGCCGCAGTGTAGCCGCTGACGTAGAGTTCCGCGCTGCCGTGCAGCCGCACGTACACGAAGTCGGCGGTCACCTCGTCCAGCAGCGGCCATTTGCCGGCGGTGTCCGCCACCACCAGGGCGGTGTTGTACCGGCGCAGCAGGCCGTAGCACTCTTCGCTGGCGAAACTGCGGTGCCGCACTTCCAGCGCATGGCGCAGCGGCCGCTCCGGGAACGCTCCGGCCGCCCCGGACTCCCCGGTCCAGGTGCGCTCCGCGGGCAGGTCGCCGTGGACCGCGGCCAGTTCGGCCGCCGCCGCGGTGCTGCGCGGCAGCAGGGCCAGGAACTCCTCGACCAGTGCGGCGTCGAAGGCCAGCCGCGGCGGCAGCTGCCAGAGCACCGGCCCCAGCTTGTCCGCCAGCGCCAGCACACCGGAGGCGAAGAAGTTTGCCAGCGGCACGCGCACCTGGTGCAGCGCGTTCAGGTGGGTGACCAGCCGCGGGCCCTTGACCGCGAAGACAAAGCCCTCCGGCGTGGCCCCGCGCCACTTCAGGTAGCTGGACGGGCGCTGCAGGCCGTAGAAGGAGGCGTTCAACTCCAGCGAATCCAGGTGGCCGGCGGCATATTCCAGTTCCAGGCGCTGGGGCAGTCCGGCCGGATAGAACGTCCCGCGCCATTCCGGATAGCGCCAGCCGGACGTACCCACCAGCGCCGCATGCCTCCCTGCACCGTTCCGCGTCCCCACACCGGCACGCTACCGTCTGCCGCTGCCGGGGGCCAGAGCCCGCGCCCGGCGGCGTCGGCTAAACTTAGGGGGTAAGAGCCCCAGAACTCCGGCCCCGCGGTGCTGTGTCCGGCACGTTGGCGCCGAGTGCGGGGCTGTCTCATGCACGGCGGAGGATCCCATGCCAGCAATCGTGATCGTCGGGGCCCAGTGGGGCGATGAAGGAAAGGGCAAGGCAACCGACCTGCTTGGCGGCCGCGTGGACTACGTGGTCAAGCCGAACGGCGGCAACAATGCCGGCCATACCGTTGTCGTCGGGGGCGAGAAGTACGAACTGAAGCTGCTGCCGGCCGGCATCCTGTCCCCCAACGCCACCCCGATCATCGGCAACGGCTGCGTGGTCAACCTCGAGGCCCTGTTCGAGGAGATCGACGGGCTGCAGGCCCGCGGTGCCGATACCTCCCGGCTGCGCGTCTCCGCCAACGCCCACCTGGTGGCCCCCTTCCACCAGACCATGGACAAGGTCACCGAACGCTTCCTGGGCAAGCGCGCCATCGGCACCACCGGCCGCGGCATCGGCCCGGCCTACATGGACAAGGTGGCCCGGCTGGGCATCCGCGTCCAGGATGTCTTCGACGAGTCCATCCTGCGGCAGAAGGTCGAAGGCTCGCTGCGGCAGAAGAACCAGCTGCTGGTCAAGGTCTACAACCGGCGCGACGTGGACATCGAGGAGACGGTCCAGTACTTCCTCTCCTTCGCCGAGCGGCTGCGCCCGCTGGTGATCGATTCCGCCTACGTGCTGAACCAGGCCCTGGACGAGGGCAAGGTGGTGCTGATGGAGGGCGGCCAGGCCACCTTCCTGGACGTGGACCACGGGACCTACCCGTTCGTCACCTCCTCCAACCCCACCGCCGGCGGCGCCTCCGTGGGCTCGGGCATCGGCCCGACCCGGATCAGCCGCTCCATCGGCATCATCAAGGCCTACACCACCCGCGTGGGCGCCGGCCCGTTCCCCACCGAGCTGTTCGACGAGATGGGCGAGTACCTGCAGAAGACCGGCGGCGAGTTCGGCGTGAACACCGGCCGGCCGCGCCGCTGCGGCTGGTATGACGCGGTGCTGGCCCGCCACGCCTCCCGGGTCAACGGTTTCACCGATTACTTCGTGACCAAGCTGGACGTGCTCACCGGCATCGAGAAGATCCCGGTCTGCGTGGCCTACGACGTCGACGGCGTGCGGCACGACGAGATGCCGATGACCCAGACCGAGTTCCACCATGCCAAGCCGATCTTCGAGTACTTCGACGGCTGGACCGAGGACATCACCGGCGCCCGGACCCTCGAGGACCTGCCCGACAACGCCCGCAGTTACGTGGTGGCGCTGGAAAAGATGTCCGGCACCCGCTTCTCGGCCATTGGCGTGGGCCCGGACCGGGACCAGACCATCGTGGTGCGGGACCTGATCACCGAATAGCGGCGCAGCCAGCCCCGGCCGGGCGGGCATTGCCGCGGCCGGGGCCCGGGCGTACCATCGGCTCGCATGAGCGACGTGCACGAGCTGCTCCGGCGCACCGCCGAGTTCGCCGTCGACTACCTGCGCTCCCTGCCGGAGCGTCCGGTCCGCGGCGGGTACGACGACGTCGCCGCGCTGCGCTCGGCGCTGGCCACCGCGCTGCCCGAGACCGGCGAGGACCCCGGAGAGGTTATCGAACTGCTCGCCGAGGTGGGCGGCCGGGCGGCGGTGGCAACGGCCGGGCCGCGGTACTTCGGGTTCGTCACCGGCGGTTCCCTGCCGGCGGCGCTGGCAGCCGACTGGCTGACCTCGGCCTGGGACCAGAACGCGGTGCTCTACGCCGCGGGCCCGGCCGCCGCCGTGGCCGAGGAGGCGGTGGGCGCCTGGCTGCTGGAGCTGTTCGGGCTGCCCCGCCAGAGCAGCTACGGGCTGGTGACCGGCTGCCAGATGGCGAACTTCACCTGCCTGGCCGCCGCGCGCACGGCCGTGCTCGGGCGGGCCGGCT
>NZ_JBHTML010000179.1:0-7712 GCF_042679445.1 Arthrobacter sp. GCM10027362 | reverse complement strand
CGCGGCGCACGGCCGAACGGCCGTCGTCGAGCAGGCCGCGGCGGCGGCCCGGATAGGTCTCGGTGTCGGCACGGCCGGCGATCCAGCCCGCGCGCAGCGGGGGCAGTCCGCACACCGGGTCGCTGCCGGGACCGGCAGTCCGGTAGACCTGCAGCGGAGGATTCTTCTCGCCGTTGGGCGAATCCTGCAGCGAAATCTCGGTCACCGGGACCTCGATGCCTGGTTCCGCACCGGTGACATACCGCAGAGAGTGGGCAGGGTGAAACGCATCGTTCATGGTGGATACTCACTTCCTTCGCCGGCATTACCCGGACAGGTTCGACGGTCGCAGGCTGCATCAGCCCGATCTCAGCCCCTGCAATGGGGCACCCGTGTGGATGAGATCGACCCTAGCATGCACGGCGGCCCGGCCCTGACCTGAAGAAGGAAGCGGAATCCTCAGCCGGCCCTGATGGCAGCGGTACGGGCCCTGGTCAGCCGGACCAGGACCGCCGGGGCGAGTTCGATGTCCAGGCCGCGGCGGCCGCCGGAGACCAGGACGGTGGGGAAGCCCAGCACGCTCTCGTCGATGACGGTAGGGGAGGGCTGGCGCTGGCCCAGCGGAGAGATGCCGCCGAGCACGTAGCCGGTCCGCCGCTGGGCATCTTCGGGATCGGCCATCGCGACCCGCTTCACGCCCAGCGCGGCGGCACACTTCTTCAAATCCAGCGATCCGCTGACCGGGACGACGGCGACGGCGAGGGAACCCTCGGCCGAGACCAGCAGGGTCTTGAAGACCCGTTCCGGGTCGACGCCCAGCTCGGTGGCCGCCTCGAGTCCGTAGTTCGTGGCGGCCGGGTCATG
This sequence comes from Arthrobacter sp. GCM10027362, assembly GCF_042679445.1. Lineage (NCBI taxonomy): Bacteria > Bacillati > Actinomycetota > Actinomycetes > Micrococcales > Micrococcaceae > Arthrobacter > Arthrobacter sp. GCM10027362. The sequence continues at coordinate 6,869 of NZ_JBHTML010000179.1, read as the reverse complement.
GTCGTAACTGTGCAGGGTATGCGGCACCCCGGCCGCCAAGAGGACCTTGGTGGCCGGGGTACCCGCCGCCTGCTTTGCCGCCTTGGCCACCGCGCCTACGCCGCGGTGGCTTCGCGGATCTTGCGCTTGATCCGCCCGAGCATGGCCGCCATGCCGCGCATCCGCAGCGGCGAAATGGCGCGGGTCAGGCCCAGCCGGTCGGTGACGTCGTCGGGCACGGCCAGGATCTCCTCGGCCGGCAGCCCGTTCAGTCCCTCGTGCAGCACGGAGGCGAAGCCGCGGGTGGTCGGCGCCTCCGGCGGCGCGGAAAAGTACAGCTGCACCGGCTGTTCCGGGGCCTCCCCGACCTCGACGGCCAGGAACAGCGGGGACTGACACTCAACGACCTGCTCCAGCAGTTCCGGGTGGTCGGCCAGATGCTCCGGGAGCGCCGGCAGCGACCTGGAGAAGTCCAGCAGCAGTTCCAGCCGCTCGGATTCCTCCATGGACTGGAAGTCATTGACGATTTCAGCCAGCTGCGCCGGCATGTTTTGCACTGTCACAATGACTAATTCTAAGCGCCGTGCCGTCCCCGCCGGGGCGCGGGAGCGGCACCGGGTTCGCTGCCCCTGGCGATCGGCACGCGTACCGCGTTGCCCCACTCGGTCCACGAACCGTCATAGTTGCGCACGTTCTCAAAGCCGAGCAGGTACTTGAGCACGAACCAGGTGTGGCTGGACCGCTCGCCGATGCGGCAGTACGCCACCACGTCGTCGCCGTCGGACAGGCCGGCCTCGCCCTTGTAGATCTTCTCCAGTTCCTCCCGGGTGCGGAAGGTGCCGTCCTCGGCGGCGGCCCGCCCCCACGGCACGTTCACCGCGCTGGGAATGTGGCCGCCGCGCAGCGTGCCCTCCTCGGGATAGGCAGGCATGGTGGTCCGTTCGCCGGTGTATTCCTCCGGGGAGCGGACATCGATCAGCGGATTGCCAAAGTGGCAGAGCACGTCCCCGATGTAGGCCCGGATCTCGGCGTCGTTGCGCTCGACGACGGGATAATCCACCGGGGTGACCTCCGGCTTGTCCGTGGTCAGCTCCCGGCCTTCGGCGATCCACTTGTCGCGGCCGCCGTCGAGCAGGCGCACATCCTCGTGCCCGAACAGGGTGAACACCCACAGCGCGTAGGCGGCCCACCAGTTGCTCTTGTCCCCGTAGATCACCACCGTGGTGTCGCGGCCGATGCCGCGGGAACCGGCGACCTTGGCGAACGTTTCGCCGTCGATGTAGTCGCGGGACACCGGGTCGTTCAGGTCCGTGTGCCAATCGATTTTCCGGGCGCCGGGAATATGGCCGGTTTCGTAGAGCAGGATGTCCTCGTCGGACTCGAGCACCACCACGGAGTCATTGTCGAGGTTGGCCGCCAGCCACTTAGTGGAGACCAGGCGCCAGGGCTGGGCGTAGGCGGCGAACTTCTCGTTCTGTTCTGCGGGTGCAGGCATTGGTGTCCCTTTCGAGGGTGCGAAGTTGGGCGGGTTCCTGATTAGCCTAACCAGCGCGGCAGCCTTTTGCTTCCGGGCGCTTGCGCCACGAATCCGCGATTAGGCCCGCCGTAGCGTATCGTTTTCGTGGCGGCAAATCACCGCAGCAGCCAACTGCAGCGCAAGAACGGAAGGCAAGGGTCAGCCCAGCGTGCCCCAGATAGAACAGCTTTCACGCCGTACGCCGAAGGTTTCGGTTGACGAGCTCCTCGAGGGTTTCCACCCGTCCCCGCGCTTCGGCGAGGTTTCCTTCGAAAGCTACCGGCCGGATCCTGCCCAGCCGTCCCAGGCGGCTGCCGTCATGAGGCTGGAAAAGTTTGCCGGCGCCGTCGACCACAAGCAGCCGACAGGCCTCAGGCGTTTCTTCGGCGGCAGGAAGCAGGTGGACAGCCGGGCCGGGATCTACCTTGACGGCGGGTTCGGCGTGGGCAAGACCCACCTGCTGGCCTCGCTGTGGCACCAGGTGGACGGCCCGAAGGCCTTTGGCACCTTCGTCGAATACACCAACCTTGTGGGCGCGCTGTCCTTTCGCAAGACCGTGGACGCCCTCGGCGGCTACGAACTGGTCTGCATCGACGAATTCGAGCTCGACGATCCGGGCGACACCGTGCTGATGTCCCGGCTAATGCGCGAACTGGCCGACGCGGGCGTGAAGCTGGCGGCGACCTCCAACACCCTGCCCGGGGCGCTGGGCGAGGGCCGCTTCGCGGCCGTCGACTTCCAGCGCGAGATCCAGGTGCTCGCAGACCAGTTCGACGTCGTGCGGATCGACGGCGAGGACTTCCGGCACCGCGGCCTGCCGGCCGCGCCGGAGCCGTTGACCGATTTGGAACTGAAGCGCAAGATCCACAACGACTACGCCGGCAAGGTGGTGGCCGCGGACGAATTCATGGACCTGGTCAAGCACCTGGAGGGCGTGCACCCGAGCCGCTACCGGCAGTTCATCGACGGCATCGACGTCGTGGCCTGGCACAACGTGGCGACCATCACGGAACAGGCCGTGGCGCTGCGATTCGTGGTGCTCGCGGACCGGCTTTACGACAAGGACGTGCCGATCATCGCCAGCGGCGTGCCGTTCGACCAGGTCTTCACGCGGGAAATGATGGCCGGCGGCTACATGAAGAAATACTTCCGTGCGGTTTCCAGGCTGACCGCGCTGGCCCGTGAAGGCCAGAAGGGCGAAACCGCCGCTTAAGGCATGGCTTAAGGCAAAGGCGCCGGTGCCGCCTCCCGGCGGGACCGGCGCCTTCTTTGCCGTGCTCGAAGGGTCTGGTCAGGGCGAAGGCGTTCCGCCGGAAGGAGCCGGAGGCTCGTCCCTGCGGTTGCGTTCGGCCTTGTCAATCAGCTCGGAAGCTTTGGCCTGCAGGTGGTTGACCTTGTCGGCGTACTTGCCGCCGGTCTTCTTGTCGATGAAGCCGCCGACGTTGCCGACGGCGCCCTTCAGCTTCCCGGCGTTGCCGCCGACCAGGTCTCCCGCCTTGTCCTTGAGCTGTCCGGCCTTGCCCTTGAGCTCGTCAAATACAGACACCTGCACCTCCCTTCTGCCGTGGGGAGTCCGCCGCTCCCGCCTGCATCCATCCTAGGCACGGCAGCCACGGCTGAACAGGGCGCAACAACAGGGCATAAAGGCGCTTAAAACCGCATAAACACGCAGAGGCGGCCGCTGCCTGGCAGCGGCCGCCTCTGCGGTCTGGAGCGGACGACGGGATTCGAACCCGCGACATCCACCTTGGCAAGGTGGTGCTCTAGCCAGCTGAGCTACGTCCGCGCGGAACATCTCCGGGGTTGCCGGAGGGCTGTTCCAGTGGGCGATACTGGGTTCGAACCAGTGACCTCTTCCGTGTCAGGGAAGCGCGCTACCGCTGCGCCAATCGCCCGCGATGGTACGGACGCTGGGAGTCCGATGCCATTGCAGGATTCCGGGATTGTTCCGGAACTGGAGCGGACGACGGGATTCGAACCCGCGACATCCACCTTGGCAAGGTGGTGCTCTAGCCAGCTGAGCTACGTCCGCGCGGAACATCTCCGGGTTGCCGGAGGGCTGTTCCAGTGGGCGATACTGGGTTCGAACCAGTGACCTCTTCCGTGTCAGGGAAGCGCGCTACCGCTGCGCCAATCGCCCATTGCCTTCACAATGTACTTCGGATGCAGACCTGTTCCCAACGGGAAACATCTTTACTGCAAACGAGGTGGGGACGGGATTCGAACCCGCGTATACGGCTTTGCAGGCCGCTGCCTCGCCTCTCGGCCACCCCACCGTGGCCTGGAATCAGGACCGGCCGGCAGTGCCGGCACTTACAGTGATCTGCGAGCGGACGACGGGATTCGAACCCGCGACATCCACCTTGGCAAGGTGGTGCTCTAGCCAGCTGAGCTACGTCCGCATGTGGTCTGCGCGCATCTTCCCGGCGGGGCCTGGGCCCGTCCGTCAGGAGCGTTGCCGCGTTTCCAACGAGTAAAAACTCTATAGGACAATCGGGCCTTCGTCCAATCGGGCGACTGCGGCGCGTGTTTCCGCGGGGCGGCAGGATTACAGGCATGTAGTTCCTGCCGGTTCCACCGCCGTTGGGACACGCCCCGGAGGTGTCGTTTTTGCATGGGCGGATCTGTTTGCTAATGTTTTCTAGGTCGTTCCCCACGGGGTGCGGCAGAGCACGGGCGATTGGCGCAGTGGTAGCGCGCTTCGTTCACACCGAAGAGGTCACTGGTTCGAACCCAGTATCGCCCACGGACCCGGAAGGCCCCCGCCGCATGGCGGGGGCCTTCACGCTTTTAGTGGTCCGGCTGTCACTGCCGTCTGACATGATTTTCCTATGACTTCTCCGGCGCTTGCCCACCAGACAGAGAACGGGCGGATGTATTCGCGCTCCATCGACGCCCTGCCCACCGTGCCCTCCATCACCACGGTGATTGCCCAGGCGCCGGCGGATCTGAGCGGCTGGGCCGGCCACATGGCGGCCAGTTCGTTCGCGCGCCATCCCGGCCTCGCCGAGGCCGCTGGCAACCCGGCGAAGCTGCGCAGCCTCGCCAAGGAGGCCTCCGACGCGGCAAAGCTGTACCGGGACGCCGCAGCCGAGCGCGGGGACCGGGTCCACGCCTATGCCGAGCAGGTGGCCCTGCGGGCCCTGGGCAGGCCGCACCGGCTGGGGGAGGCGCGGGAGGAGCTCAGGTCCTGCGGCGAGGAAGCCTTTGCGGCGCGGTTCGACGAATGGTGGCAGCTGTACCGCGTGGAGCCGGTGGTTCCCGAAATCACCGTCTGGAACCACGAAGTCGGCTATGCCGGAACGCTGGACCTGGTGGCTAAGATCGGGGGCCGGCTCTGCCTGATCGATTTCAAGACGAAGGGCACGGACCGCAACGGCCAGGTCAAGGCCATGGACGACAAGGTCGTGATGCAGCTGGTGGCCGGGATGAAAGCGCAGGAATCCCTGCTGGATGCGGAGGCAGGCACCTGGGAACCCTGGGCGTACGGCACGGACCCGATCCTGCTGGGAGTGGCAATCGGTGAAACGGAGGTGCGGCCCATGCAGGCCAGTCCCGAGGTGCTGCGCTACCACTGGTACAAGTTCTGCGCCCTGCGCCGGGTCTGGGAAGCGCAGCTGCAGGCGGCCGAGGCCGGCCGCGCGCTGCTGCCGATCGGCCCGCCCGTGGCGCGGCCGGCGATGCAGCGGGCCTGAGGGCCGCGCCGGAGCGTAGGGGCCGGGCTGCGGCCGGGCTAGGCTAGTGGGGAGTCCGAAGCAATAGTGAGGAAGCAGTACACATGACGATCCTGAGCATCCGGATCATCGGAGACCCGGTCCTGCGGACCAAGGCCGAACCGGTCACGGATTTCGGTCCGGAGCTGGTCAAGCTGGTCGAGGACATGGACCAGACGATGGAGGACGTGGACGGTGCCGGCCTGGCGGCCCCGCAGGTGGGTGCCGGCCTGCGGGTGTTCACCTACCGGATCGACGGCCGCCGGGGGCATATCATCAACCCGGTGCTTGAGACCAGTGACGACTTTCAGCCGGATGCGGTAGAGGGCTGCCTGTCCATCCCCGGGCTGGGCTTCCCGGTCCGCCGGCGGCGCTGGGCACGGGCCACCGGGGTGGATATCCACGGCAATGAAGTGGTGGTCGAAGGCGAGGGCATGCTGGCCCGCTGCCTGCAGCATGAGACGGATCACCTGGACGGCATCCTGTACACGGACCGGCTGACCGGCGAAGACCGGAAGAAGGCGCTGCGCGCCATCCGCGATGCTGCCTACAACACCGTGGCCGAAGATACCGCTGCCCGGCGCGCGGCCAGCGTGGGATCGGGCTTCGGTTCCTTCGGGCAGCGCCGGGCGTGAGCGGAGACCGCCCGATGCGGGTACTTTTCGCCGGTACTCCGGCCGTGGCGGTGCCGTCGCTGGAGCGGCTGCTGCAGGCCGGCTTCGACATTGTCGCCGTGCTGACCCGCGAAGATGCGCCGGTAGGCCGCAAGCGCACCCTCACCCCGTCCCCGGTGGCTGCGCGCGCCGCGGAACTGGGGCTGCCGGTGATCCGGGCCAACCGGATCGACGCCGCCGCAACGGCCGCCCTGGCCGAGGCCCGGCCCGACGTCGCCGCAATCGTGGCCTACGGCGCGCTGGTGCCGCCGCAGGCGCTGGAGATTCCCGCCCATGGCTGGATCAACCTGCACTTTTCCCTGCTGCCGGCCTGGCGCGGCGCCGCACCTGTGCAGCACAGCGTGATCAATGGCGACGAGGTGACCGGGGCTTCCACGTTCCTGCTGGAGCCGGGGCTGGATACCGGCCCGGTCTACGGCACGCTGACCGAAGCCGTCCGCCCCGGGGACACCAGCGGGGAGCTGCTGCAGCGGCTGTCCCACAGCGGGGCCGAACTGCTGACGCAAACGCTGTCCGCCATCGGCGCGGGCCAGGCGGTGGCCGTGCCGCAGTCCGGCGACGTTTCACTGGCCCCGAAGCTGTCCCTGGCGGACGGCCGGATCAACTGGGAGCAGCCGGCCCTGGCCATCCGCCGGCGGATCAACGGCGTCACCCCGGAACCGGGGGCCTGGACAATGCTGGACGGCCAGCGGTTCAAGCTCGGCCCGGTCCGGCTGCGGCAGGACCACGCGGACCTGGCGCCCGGACAGGTGCTGCCGGGCAAGGACGCAGTGCTGGTCGGTACCGGCTCCTGCTCAGTCGAGCTCGGACAGGTGCAGCCGGCCGGCAAGAAGATGATGGCCGCGGCGGATTGGGCGCGCGGCCTGGGACAACGCGAGGATGTGCACTTCGAGTGAGCAGCCAGGACACGCCACACGGACGCGGCGGGGCGGGCCGTCCCGGCCGCCGGTCGCGGGACGACGCCGGCGGCGGCGAAAGGGACCGCGG
>NZ_JBHTML010000178.1:0-7813 GCF_042679445.1 Arthrobacter sp. GCM10027362 | reverse complement strand
ACCGGCCGGCGGGCCGCGCGGGCACCGTCCCGGCCCATCCGGCGCAGGTTCCGGCGCAGCACTTCGCCGATGTCCGCGGCGGCTGCGGGCTCCGGATGTTCCTGGGCCGTGACCTCGACGGCGGCGCCGGCGTCCTTCTCGGACCAGCCCAGGCCGGTCATCGCCTCGATGACCTGATCCTTCCAGCCCGCGGCGGCCGGGGCGGCGTCCTCGCCCAGCGGCACCAGCTTGCCGGCAAGTTCCAGCACGATGCGTCCGGCCAGCTTGGGCCCGATGCCCGGGACCTTGCTGAAGGCCTTGCTGTCCCCGGCGGCGACGGCCACCCGGATGGCCTCCGGGCTGTGCACCGCCAGCGCCGCCAGCCCCAGCCGGGGGCCCACACCGCTGACCGACGTCAGGGTCTCGAAGACCTCGCGCTGGGCGGCATCCTCGAAGCCGTAGAGCGTCATGGAGTCCTCGCGCACCACCATCGTGGTGGCCAGTTCGGCCTCCCGCCCCACGTGCAGCCTGCCAAGCGTCTGCGGGGTCGCCTGCACCAGCATCCCGAAGCCGTTGACGTCCACGACGGCGGAATTCAGGCCGACGTGGGAAACGACGCCGCGCAACGAACTGATCATGAACCGAACCCACCGATGGAATAGAAAGAATTGCCGAACATACTTACGAATAGCGTACGGCGCGGCGCCCGCACAAACCCAGCCGCCACACCGCAAGCTTCTAGCGCCTGCCGCGCTTGGTCCGGGCTTCGGCCTCGGCCCAGGCCCGCTGCGCCGGCGTCAGGCCGGACACCGTCCCGCCCGGAGCCCTGGCGGATCCGGAGACAACCAGCCCGTTGCCGCGCCAGGCATGCGTGATGGCCAGCGCCAGCGCATCGGCGGCATCCGCCGGCCGCGGCGGTGCGGACAGGCGCAGGATCCGGGTGACCATCTTGGTCACCGCCACCTTGTCCGCCTGGCCGTTGCCGGTCACCGCGGCCTTGACTTCGGTCGGGGTGTGCAGCGCCACGGTGATCCCGCGGCGTGCGGCGGCGGCGATCACGATCCCGGAAGCCTGCGCGGTGCCCATCACGGTGCTGACATTGAGCTGGCTGAAGACGCGTTCGACGGCGAGGACGTCCGGGGTGTGCCGGTCCAGCCATTCGTCCACGGCCAGCGAAATGGCAAGGAGCCGCTGATCCAGCGGCTCCTCGCTATGCGTTCCTACCACCCCGACGCCGACCAGGCTGGCCCGGCGGTTCGCTTCAACGTCGACTACGCCGAAGCCGCAGCGCGTCAGCCCCGGGTCGATGCCCAATACACGCAGGGCCACGCGCTAGTCTTCTGCCTCCAGCGCGGCGAGGACCTCGTCGGAGAAGTCCACGTTGGCGTAGACGTTCTGCACGTCGTCGAGGTCCTCCAGCGCGTCCACCAGGCGGGTGAACTTGCGGGCAGCGTCAAGGTCCACCTCGACGTTCATGGACGGGACGAATTCCACCTCGTCCGTCTCGTATTCGATCCCGGCCTGTTCCAGCCCGCTGACGACGGCGCGCAGGTCGGACGGCTCGGAGGTGACCACGAAGTTATCCCCGTTCTCCCGGACCTCCTCGGCTCCGGCCTCAAGCACGGCCATGAGCACATCGTCCTCGCCGAGGTCCTTCTTCGGCAGCGAGACCACGCCCTTGCGGCTGAACATGTAGGCCACGGACCCCGGATCGGCAATGCTGCCGCCGTTGCGGGTGACCGCCACGCGCACTTCGGAGGCGGCGCGGTTCTTGTTGTCGGTCAGGCACTCGATCAGCAGCGCCGAGCCCTGCGGACCGCGGGCTTCGTAGATGATCTCCTGGTAGTCCACGGACTCGCCGGTCAGGCCGGCGCCGCGCTTGATGGCGCGGTCGATATTGTCATTGGGCACCGAGGTCTTCTTGGCCTTCTGCACGGCCAGTTCCAGCGCCGGGTTGCCGGACAGGTCGGCACCGCCGGCGCGCGCGGCGACCTCGATGTTCTTAATCAGCTTGGCAAAGGATTTCGCACGGCGGGCATCGATCACGGCCTTCTTGTGTTTGGTCGTTGCCCATTTGGAGTGGCCGGACATGCTCTATGCTTCCCCTCTGATCATGCGGATGAAAAGTTCGTGGATGCGGCGCTCCCCTGTTACCTCGGGATGGAAGGACGTTGCCAGCAAATGCCGCGAACGGACTGCAACAATTCTAGCGGCCCCATGCAGGGTCTGCGTGTGGGAGGCCTCGGACGGCTCCACCTGGGCCAGCACCTGCACCGAGGAGCCGACGCGCTCGACCCACGGGGCCCGGATGAACACGGCGTGGACGGCAGGCGCCTCGGCCCCGGCTTCGGGGGCGCTGAACTCCAGGCCGCGGAACCGCAGGTCCGTCTCGAAGGATTCGCGCTGGCGGCCGAAGGCATTGCGCCGGACGGTGATATCCAGCCCGCCCAGGGTCTGCTGCGGGTTGCCGGCCAGGTCCTTGGCCGGGTCGGCGATCTCGTCCGCGAGCATGATCATCCCGGCGCAGGAACCGTAGACGGGCATGCCCTCGGCGATGCGTTCCTTCAGCGGCACGTCCAGTTCGAAAATCCGGGTCAGCTTGTCGATGGTGGTGGACTCGCCGCCCGGGATCACCAGCCCGTCGACGCCGGCCAGCTCGGACGGGCGGCGCACGGCGACTGCCTGCGCGCCGCTGGCCTCGAGTACTGCGGCATGCTCGCGCACATCGCCCTGCAGGGCGAGGACACCTACTTTCACCAAGATCATTCCTTACAGTTCGTGGGCGGCCCTTCAAGACGCCGCGGAAAACCCCCAGGAAAAACGATAATCCCTGTGCCCGGCGTACCGTTAACACGATGGCTGACACGATGACCGGTACGGTAAGCCCGGAGGACACCCGAACCGCCCCGGCAGGTTCGGTGGGAAGGCTTTGTGTAAAGTGTTGGACATGCGCCACCTGCTAGCTAACCTTGCCGGAAAGACCGTCCGGGAGGTGGCGAAGCTCCGCGGTGGCGGATCCGCCCTGCCCGGCCTGGTCGCCGAGAAAATCGACCCGGGCTTCCTGCCGCGGGCGCTGGGGAACCTGCCCCGCGGCGTCGTCGTCATCAGCGGCACCAACGGCAAGACCACCACCACCAAGATGGTGGTGGAGCTGCTCCAGGGCCAGGGCCTGAAGGTCTTCACCAACCGCACCGGCAGCAATTTCACCCGCGGAGTGGTAGCCGCCGCCCTGGCCGAATCCAACCTGGCCGGCCGGCTGGATGCGGATATCGCCGTGTTGGAGCTGGACGAGGCCCATGCGGTGCACTTCGTCAGGCTCGTGGCTCCGCGCTACTGCCTGCTGCTGAACGTGATGCGGGACCAGCTGGACCGCTTCGGCGAGATCGAAACCACCGCCGGATTCCTGCGGCAGATCGCCGAGGCGACCACCGGCGCCGTCGTGCTCAACCGCGAGGATCCGCGGATCGCGGCCCTGGCCTCCGCCGTGCCGGCGGGCACGCAGGTGAGGTATTTCGGCCTGTCCGGGCAGTTGCGCCCGATGTTCCCGAGCGACGACGATATGCGCTCCAGCGCCGCGGTTGTCGGCGGGCCGGTGCCGGACGATGCCGGCGCAGCGGCGGTGGAGCGGGAGGCCGACGTCGTGCTGACCGCCTGCGAAGGCTCCGCGGCGGGCTTCAGCATCGGCGGGCGGCGGACCGACGCCGAGCTCAAGCTCACGGGCATCTACAACGTCTACAACGCCGCCGCGGCCCTGGCCCTGGCCCGGACCGTGCTGGGCCCGGATGCCGACGAGGACGCCCTGCTCCGGGCCCTGGCGGACGTCACTCCCGCCTTCGGCCGCGGCGAGTCGCTGACCGTCAACGGCCAGCCGCTGGACCTGGTGCTGGTAAAGAATCCCGCAGGCTTCCGGCTGGCCCTGCGCTCCTTCCCGCCGGCCGGCTACCGGACCATGATCGCCATCAACGACAACTACGCGGACGGCCGGGACATGTCCTGGCTCTGGGACGTGGATTTCGATTCCCTGCGGGAAACCGGGGTGGAGGAGGTCAGCGGCGTGCGGGCCAACGACATGGCCCTGCGGCTGTTCTACGATGATGTGCCGGTCGGCCGGGTGGACACCGATTTGTCCGCCTCGCTGGAACGCTTCATCGAATCCGCGCCCGGAACACCCAAACGCATCTACTGCACCTACACCGCCATGCTGGCGCTGCGGCGGGAACTGGGCAAACTGACCAACGTCGAGGTGATCGCCTAAATGGAAGCAACCGGCACGGCAGCGGCAACGCCGGGAGCAGACGCCCCGGTCATCGACCTGCTCCAGCTCTATCCCCGGGACATGAACATCTACGGGGACTGGGGCAATGTCCAGGTCCTGCGCAAGCGCCTGCAGCTGCGCGGCTTCCAGGTGCACCTGCATGAATACAATCCCGGGGACGAATTCCCCGGCCAGGTGGACCTGATCGTCGGCGGCGGCGGCCAGGACTCGGGCCAGAACAAGATCCAGGCTGACCTGCTGGCCCGGGGCGGCCGGCTCAGGGAGCTGGCCGAGGACGGCGTGCCGATGCTGATGATCTGCGGGCTGTACCAGCTCTTCGGCAACTTCTTCAGGACCCACACCGGGGACGTCATCAAGGGCATCGGCCTGCTGAACGTGGACACCGTGGCCGGGCCGACCCGGCTGATCGGCAATACGGTGATCGAAAGCAGCGAGTTCGGCACGGTCATCGGCTACGAGAACCACAGCGGGCAGACCTTCCTCAAGGAGGGCGTCCAGCCGCTGGGCACCGTGACCAAGGGCGAGGGCAACAACGGCCAGGACGCCACCGAGGGCGCCCGCTACCGGAACGTGGTGGCCAGCTACCTGCACGGGTCGCTGCTGCCGAAGAACCCGGCCGTGGCGGACTTTTTGATCCGCAACGCCGTCTTGCGCCGCTACGGCAGCTTCGACGACACTCCCCTGCAGGTCCCGTACGAGGCGCAGGCGCGGCTCGACGCCGCCGCCCGCCCGCGGTAGGCAATCCGGCCCCCGCGGCCTGCGCCGCGCACCTGGTCCCTGCACCTGCGCCCGAGAGCGGCACCCGCGCCGTACCTTTCAAGCGCGCCTGCCGCTGTCGGGCACCCCGGCCGGTTTCAGGGTTCCTTGCTGACCAGCCATTCAACGGCGCCGTCCTCGGCCGCGCCCAGGGATTCCACTGTGGCCTTGGTCCGTGCCCGGCTGTCCGCATCCGCCGCCGCGGAGACGCACGCCCGGTGCGCCGGATCTTCCATGGCCGGGGCATCCAGGGCCAGCGGGCACCAGCGGTGTTCCGCCCCGCCCCAAGTGGCCGGCACCCAGGCGAGCCGGGCCACGGACCACGCGCCGCCGTCGGCCTGGCTGAACTGCGTCCGAACCATCAGCCCTTCGGTATTGAGCACATTCGGCGTCGCGTGGGCGGCGAGCGTGTTGCCCAGGCCGTAGACGATCCACGTGTTGCGGTACTTCTCGATCGGCAGCACCGAATGGCTGTGATGGCCGTAGACCAGGTCGAACTCCCCGCTGTCCGCCAGGGCGCGGGCCACCTGCTTCTGCTCGGCGTTGGGCGTGCTGGCATATTCATCCCCGGCGTGCACCGCCGCGACCACCAGGTCGGCACCCGCCGCGCGGGCCCGGCGCGCCTTGGCAGCCATCACTGCGGGGTCCAGGGTGTCCACCTGCCAGGGCTGCTCGGGTACCAGCCCGTTGAGCGCGTACGTACCGGTGACGACGGCGATCCGTGCCGCTCCCGCCTGCAGCACCAGCACGCCCGCGGCTTCTTTGGCGGAGCGGTAGGAGCCGGTGTGGGCCAGGCCGGCCTCATCCAAGGCGTCGAGCGTCCGCTCCAGGCCGGCGGTTCCCGCATCGAGGCTGTGGTTGCTGGCGGTGGTACAGGCGTCGTAGCCGGTATCCTCAACGGCGGCCAGGATCTGCGGCGGGACGTTGAAGGACGGGTAGGCCGAGAACGGCCCTCCGGGCCGGCCGACGGGTGTTTCCAGGTGGCAGACGGCCAGGTCGCTGGCCGCCACGTACTCCCGCTGCGCGGCCAGCATGGGGCCGAAATCCAGCGGGGTGTTGCCGGTGGCGGCCGCATCGGCGGCGGCCTGGTCCCAGAGCGCCTCGTGCAGCAGCAGATCTCCGGTCAGCAGCAGGCTGCTGCAGCGGACGCCCGGGCAGCCGGGCGGGGCCTCCCCGGTCACGGCACCGCCCGCCGACGACGGCGCGCCGGTTTCGGTTTGCTCCGCGGCAGCGGTACGGGCTGCGACCCGGCCCGGCGCCGTCGTGTCCGGCACCGGGTCCGGAACAGGCGGCGCGCAGCCGGCCAGCAGCAGGCAGGCGAGCACCGCCGTCGTAATCCGTGGTGACATGCGGCCAGCCTAGCGTTCGGCGGCTCCCCCTCCCTCGCAAGCTCGGGACGGGCCCCGGCCGCCTCACTTTTCGCCGCTCCCCCACACGCTCATGTGCGGTGTGCGCTGCTAGCCTGTCAACAGGGGTGCCCCGACCCCCGTGCCGAGGAGGAATCCATGCCTGATACACCCGCCGGAACCAGGCATGCGGCCACGCTGCGCTTTCTCGCCGCCCCGATGGACGTCGGCTACAGCGGGACGGTGGACGCGGGAACCGTGCTCGAATGGGTGGACAAGGCCGCCTATGCCTGCGCCGTCGGCTGGAGCAAGTCCTACTGCGTTACCGCCTACGTGGGCAACATCCACTTCGCGGATCCGGTCCTGGTCGGCGACATGGTCGAGGTCGAGGCTGTCATCGTTTACACCGGCCGCAGCAGCATGCACATCCTGACCACCGTCAGCTCGGGCGACCCGAAGGGCAGCAGCGCCACCATGCGCAGCCAGTGCCTGGTCATCTTCGTGGCCGTCGGCGCGGACGGCAAATCCATTCCCGTCCCGCACTGGCAGCCGGTGACCGGGTGGGAAAAGGAACAGGAGCAGCTGGCGGTGGCCCGGCTGGCCATCCGGGCGGACATCGAAAAGGCCATGGCCGATCAGGTGTACAGTGACGCCGGCACCGCGCAGCGCACGGTGCTGCGCTTCCTGGCGGCCCCCACCGACGTGAACTGGGGCGGCAAGGTCCACGGCGGCATCGTGATGAAGTGGATGGACGAGGCGGCCTATGTCTGCTCGTCGCGCTGGTGCGCCCGGCACACCGTCGCGGTATTCTCCGGCGGCATCCGGTTCTACCGGCCGCTGCTGATCGGCGACGTCGTCGAGGTGGAGGCCAGGCTCATCTATACGGGCAACAAGGGGATGCATGTGTCCGTGCACGTGCGATCCGGAGACCCCCGCACCGGCGAAATGCACCTGACCACCCACGCCCTCACGGTGATGGTGGCCCGGGACGAGACGGGAACCTCGGTGCCGATCCCCCGCTGGGAGCCGGTCTCGGACGAGGACAGGCGGCTGTACCGGCATGCGCGGGAAATCATCGACATCCGCAGCCGCATCCCCGGCAACCTGCTGCCCACGCATCTGCGGCAGGCCGGCTCGACGGCCTAGGGCGCCGCGACCCGCCAGGCGGCAGGCCGGGTTGGAACGGGCTGGCGGCCAGGCAGCGGCACTAAAGACACCAGGCCCGGAACCGCGCCTGCGCAGTCCCGGGCCTCAGCGTCAAGAAAGGCTGCAGAAGCCCGGCAACAAAGCGTCCTGGCGCCTTGTTGCCGGGGAGCAGCCGAATGCTACCAGCCGCGCTCGGCGAGGCGGTGCGGGGCCGGGATCTCGTCCACGTTGATGCCGACCATGGCCTCGCCCAGGCCGCGGGAGACCTTGGCGATCACGTCCGGGTCGTCGAAGAAGGTGGTCGCCTTCA
>NZ_JBHTML010000177.1:0-7856 GCF_042679445.1 Arthrobacter sp. GCM10027362 | reverse complement strand
CGGGGTGGACGCCGTGGGCCGGCTGGCCGCCGAACTCAGCAGCGGCACCCCCCGGTCCCGGCCCGGCGCCGGGGCCTGACCCCACGCACCGCGCCGTGCTGCGCCCTGCAGCGCCCTGCCCGGATCAATCGAAGGACTGAAGCCATGACCAGCAGCGCCGTTGCGATCCCTGCAGCCATTCCCAGCCCGGGCTGGTCCGGCTTCACCATCGGGCCGCTGACCATCCACGCCTACGCCCTGTGCATCCTGCTGGGCATCGTTGCGGCGCTCTGGTTGACGAATCGGCGCTGGAAGGCCCGGTCCGGCCCGGAGGGCGCGGTCTGGGACATCGCCATCTGGGCCATCCCCTTCGGCATCGTCGGCGGGCGGCTGTACCACGTCCTGTCCTCGCCGGACGCCTACTTCGGACCCGGTTTCGACGGGACAGGCGACCTGGGCCTGATTCCGCAGATCTGGCGCGGCGGCCTGGGCATCTGGGGTGCGGTGGCGCTGGGCCTGGTCGGATGCTGGATCGGCTGCCGGCGCGCCGGGCTGAAGCTGAGTGCCTTCATGGACGTGGCCGCCCCCGGCGTGCTGCTGGCCCAGGCGATCGGACGCTGGGGCAACTGGTTCAACCAGGAACTCTTCGGCGCGCCCACCACCCTGCCCTGGGGACTGCGGATCGACCCGGACAACCCGAATTTCCCGGCGGGCATGCCTGCGGAGACGCTGTTCCACCCCACTTTCCTCTACGAGTGCCTGTGGAACCTTGCCGGCGTAGCCCTGCTGCTGGCGCTGGACAAGCGTTTCAGGTTCCGGCGCGGGATGCTGTTCTGGCTCTACGTGGCCGTCTACACGCTGGGCCGGGTCTGGATCGAGATGCTGCGGATCGACGACGCCGAAATGGTCTCCCTCTTCGGTGTCACCGCACGGTTGAACGTCTGGACCAGCCTGGTGCTGTTCGTGGCTTCGCTTGTCATGTTTGTGCTGCTGGCACGGCACAAGCGCACCGCGGCCGACGAATCGCTCTACCTGGACAACCGGACGCCGGCAGCGGCATCCGCCGGCGGGGCGGACGACGGCGGCGCCCGGCCCGAGGCTGCGGCCGGGGGGGAAGCGGTTAACAATTCAGAAATCTCCCGGAAAAATCCGGTGGCGGCTGTCCCAACGGGAAACGAGCATGCTAATCTCGCTGGTACTTCAACGGAGGCGGATAAGGCCTCCGGCTCCGGCGGCGACCAGCGTGAGCATGCGCGCCATAAGGACGCCAAGAAGAAATAGTCCTGCAGGCGACCCTCCTGCACGGGACTATCTGCCACATTGACGTGGAAAACCGGCATCGGATTCCACGCACAATGTGAGGGCCCTGCCGGAGCAGACGGAACGATATCGCGTACGCAGTCGGATCGTTGTGCATCGAACATGCTGCACAACGTGAGCTATGCCATAAAATTCCACTACTGGTACATGGCGGCTGCCCACGCCGGCCGTGTGTCTCGGGGCCAGTGTCGTCCCCTTCTCGAGTTCAATTACGGGAGAAGGACAAATCGAAATGATTCCTCCGTTCAACGGATCAAGCACCCCACGCACGGACGGCAGCGGCGGTGAGGGAACGGCGGTGCCGGGCCCGCCTTTCACCCGCTTCGCTGCCTATCCCCAGCAGGCCGGCCTTTACGATCCGGCCAACGAAAAGGATGCCTGCGGCCTGGCCGTGATCGCCACGCTCCGGGGCGAGCCCGGACACGATATCGTGGACGCGGCCCTGACCGCCCTGCGCAACCTGGAGCACCGCGGCGCCGTCGGCGCCGACGAAGGCACCGGTGACGGCGCCGGCCTGCTGACCCAGGTTCCGGACGAATTCTTCCGCGCCGTGGCCGGCTTCGAACTGCCGCCGGCAGGCGAGTATGCCGTGGGAACCGCCTTCCTGCCCAGCGAGGAAGCCGAGGCGGCCGTGGCCAGGGAAGGCATCGAGAACCTGGCCGAGTCGGAGGGACTGAAGGTCCTGGGCTGGCGCGAGGTGCCGGTGGTGGCCGAACTGGTCGGCGCCATGGCCCGGGCCTGCATGCCGCATTTCGTGCAGGTCTTCCTCGGCGCGCCGGAGCACGCCGCGGCCCCGCTGCAGGACCTGGACGCCCGCGTCTTCCGCGTCCGCAAGCGCGCCCAGAACAAGTTCGGCGTGTACTTCCCGTCGCTGTCCTCCAAGACGATCGTGTACAAGGGCATGCTCACCACGGCCCAGCTGGAGCCGTTCTATCCCGACCTGTCGGACCCCCGGTTCAAGACCAAGCTGGGCATCGTCCACTCGCGCTTTTCCACCAACACCTTCCCGTCCTGGCCGCTGGCCCAGCCCTTCCGCACTATTGCGCACAACGGCGAAATCAACACGGTCAAGGGCAACCGCAACTGGATGCGCGCCCGACAGTCGCAGCTGAGCAGCCCGCTGCTGGGGGAGACCCCGGAGGAGCTGTACCCGATCTGCACCCCGGGGGCGTCCGACTCGGCATCCTTCGACGAGGTGGCCGAGCTGCTGATGCTCTCCGGCCGGCCGATCACGCACGCGATCATGATGATGATCCCGGAGGCCTGGGAGAACCACGCCACCATGGATCCGGAACGCCGGGCGTTCTACCAGTACCACTCGATGCTGATGGAGCCCTGGGACGGGCCCGCCGCCGTGTCCTTCACCGACGGCAAGCTGGTCGGCGCCGTGCTGGACCGCAACGGCCTGCGCCCGGCCCGCTACTGGGTCACCGAGGACGGCCTGGTGGTGCTGGCTTCCGAGGTGGGCGTGGTGGACATCGAGCCGGAACGGGTGGTCCGCAAGGGCCGGGTCTCCCCGGGCAAGATGTTCCTGGTGGACACCGAGGCCGGCCGCCTGATCGAGGACCAGGAGATCAAGGCCGAGGTCGCCACCGCCAACCCGTGGGGCGAATGGCTCAAGCAAAACATGATCCGGCTGGAGGACCTGCCCGATCGCGAGCACGTGGTCCACACCACCGCCTCGGTCACCCGCCGCCAGCGCACCTTCGGCTACACCCACGAGGAGCTGCGCATCCTGCTGGGCCCGATGGCCCGCACCGGCGCCGAACCGCTGGGCGCGATGGGTACGGATACGCCGATCGCGGTGCTGTCCAAGCGCCCGCGCCTGCTCTTCGACTACTTCGTGCAGTCCTTCGCCCAGGTGACCAACCCTCCCCTGGACGCCATCCGCGAGGAACTGGTCACCTCGCTGCGCTCCTCGATCGGTCCGGACGGCAACCTGCTCTCCACCGGCCCGATCCGCACCACCCAGGTGGCGCTGAAGTTCCCGGTGATCAACAACGACGAGCTGGCCAAGATTGCCGCGCTCGAGACGAAGGAAGGCACCCGGGCAACCCTGAAGGTCCGCGGGCTGTACCGGCCGGAGGGCGGCGAGGCCGAGCTGCGCGCCCGGCTGCAGGAGATCTGCGAGAAGGTCTCCGCCGCGGTCAACCGCGGCGTGCAGTTCATTATCCTCTCCGACCGGGACTCGAACGCCCAGTGGGCGCCGATTCCGTCCCTGCTGCTGACCAGCGCGGTGCACCACCACCTGCTCAAGAGCGCCAACCGCACCAAGATCTCGCTGCTGGTCGAGGCCGGCGACGTGCGCGAGGTGCACCACGTGGCCGTGCTGATCGGCTACGGCGCCTCCGCCGTCAACCCCTACCTGGCGATGGAAAGCTGCGAGGAACTGGTCCGCAACGGCGACATCGTCGGCGTGACCGCCGAAGAGGCCGTCTACAACCTGATCAAGGGCCTGGGCAAGGGTGTCCTGAAGATCATGTCCAAGATGGGCATTTCCACCGTGGCCTCCTACTGCGGCGCCCAGACCTTCGAGGCGCTGGGCCTGTCCCAGGACCTGGTGGACCAGTACTTTGCCGGCACCCAGTCCCAGCTCGGCGGCGTCGGCCTCGACGTGATCGCGGCGGAGACCGCCGCCCGGCACGCCCAGGCGTACCCGGGCGACGGCATCGACGATCCGCACCGCACGCTGGAGACCGGCGGCGAATACCAGTGGCGCCGCGAAGGACCGCCGCACCTGTTCAACCCGGAAACCGTCTTCCGGCTGCAGCACTCCACCCGGGAGCGCCGCTACGACGTGTTCAAGGCCTACACCCGGGGCGTGGACGACCAGTCCAAGGACCTGATGACCCTGCGCGGACTGCTCAGGTTCAAGACCGGCACCCGCCCGGCGGTGCCGCTGGACGAGGTGGAGCCGGTCTCCAGCATCGTCAAGCGGTTCTCCACCGGCGCGATGAGCTACGGCTCCATCTCCAAGGAGGCGCACGAGACCCTGGCGGTCGCCATGAACCGGCTGGGCGCGAAGTCCAACACCGGCGAGGGCGGCGAGGATCCCGAGCGCCTGCTCGATCCCCAGCGCCGCTCGGCGATCAAGCAGGTCGCCTCCGGCCGCTTCGGCGTGACCAGCCTGTACCTGACCAACGCCGACGACATCCAGATCAAGATGGCCCAGGGCGCCAAGCCCGGCGAGGGCGGCCAGCTGATGAGCCAGAAGGTCTATCCGTGGGTGGCCCGGACCCGGCACTCCACCCCCGGCGTCGGGCTGATCTCGCCGCCGCCGCACCACGACATCTACTCGATCGAGGACCTGGCGCAGCTGATCTACGACCTCAAGCGCGCCAACCCCCAGGCCCGGGTGCACGTGAAGCTGGTGTCGGAAGTCGGGATCGGCACCGTGGCGGCCGGCGTGACCAAGGCCAAGGCCGACGTCGTGCTGGTTTCCGGGCACGATGGCGGCACCGGTGCGTCGCCGCTGAACTCGCTCAAGCACGCCGGCGCCCCCTGGGAGCTCGGCCTGGCCGAAACCCAGCAGACGCTGATGCTCAACGGCCTGCGCGACCGCGTGGTGGTGCAGGTGGACGGCCAGCTGAAGACCGGCCGCGACGTCGTGATCGCCGCGCTGCTCGGCGGCGAGGAATTCGGCTTCGCCACCGCTCCGCTGGTGGTCTCCGGCTGCATCATGATGCGCGTCTGCCACCTGGACACCTGCCCGGTGGGCGTGGCCACGCAGAACCCGGAGCTGCGCTCCCGGTTCACCGGCAAGCCCGAGTTCGTGGTCAACTTCTTCGAGTTCATCGCCGAGGAGGTCCGCGAGATCCTCGCCGAATTGGGCTTCCGCAGCCTGGACGAGGCGATCGGACACTCGGAGCTGCTGGACAGCCGCGAGGCAATCGACCACTGGAAGGCTTCGGGACTGGACCTGGAGCCAATCCTGAACGGCTACGAGTTCGACGGCGATTCGTCGCTGCGCAATACGACCGGCCAGAACCACGAGCTGGACAAGCACTTCGACAACCAGCTGATTGCCATGAGCACGGAGGCACTGTCCAGCCGGCAGCCGGTGCGGATCAGCCTGGACGTGGTGAACACGGACCGCGCAGTGGGCACCATGCTCGGCCACGAGGTCACCAGGCGGTTCGGCGTCGACACGCTGGCCGACGACACGATCGACGTGACGCTGTACGGCCAGGCCGGGCAGTCCCTGGGCGCCTTCCTGCCCGCGGGCATTACCCTGCGGCTGTTCGGCGACTCGAACGACTACGTGGGCAAGGGCCTCTCGGGTGGACGGATCATCGTCCGCCCGGACCGGTCCAACGCCTTCGCCGCCGAACGCAATGTGATTGCCGGCAACGTGATCGGCTACGGCGCCACCAGCGGGGAAATGTTCCTGCGCGGCCAAGTGGGCGAACGCTTCCTGGTCCGCAACTCGGGCGCCACCGCCGTCGTCGAGGGCATCGGTGACCACGGCTGCGAGTACATGACCGGCGGCGTCGCCCTGGTCCTGGGCCGCACCGGGCGCAACTTCGGCGCCGGCATGTCCGGCGGCATCGCCTACGTGCTGGACCTGGACCGGACGCGGCTGAACAAGCAGGCGGTGGATTCCGGGGAGCTGCTGCTGCAGGCCCCGGATGTCCGGGACTGCGAGCTCATCGCCGCGCTGCTCAAGAAGCACGCGGAGGAGACCGGTTCGCAGCTGGCGGCGGACCTGCTGCAGGACACCGACGGCACGCTGGCGCGCATGACCAAGGTGCTGCCGCGCGACTACGCGGCGGTGCTGCAGGCCCGGGCGGATGCTGAAACCCAGGGCCTGGACCCCGACGGCGACGTCGTCTGGAAGCGAATTTTGGAGGTTACCGGTGGCTGACCCACGCGGATTTATGAAGGTACGCCAGCGCGAGACCCAGCCGCGGCGGCCGGTGCCGGTGCGCATCATGGACTGGAAGGAAGTCTACGAGGCGCAGGAGAAGGGCGTCCTGAAGCGCCAGGCGGGCCGCTGCATGGACTGCGGCATCCCGTTCTGCCACCAGGGCTGCCCGCTGGGCAACCTGATTCCGGAATGGAACGACCTCATCTGGCGGGGCAAGCCGCAGGAAGCTATCGAGCGGCTGCACGCGACGAACAACTTCCCGGAGTTCACCGGCCGGCTCTGCCCCGCCCCCTGCGAGGCCTCCTGCGTACTGGGCATCAACCAGCCCGCGGTGACCATCAAGCAGGTCGAGGTCTCCATTGCCGATGAGGCCTTCGAGAACGGCTGGGTGGCCCCGCACGCGCCGGAACGGCTCACCGGCCAGACCATCGCCGTCGTCGGCTCCGGCCCTGCCGGCCTGGCCGCGGCCCAGCAGTTGACCCGGGCCGGCCACACCGTGGCCGTCTACGAGCGTGACGACAAGGTGGGCGGCCTGCTGCGCTACGGCATCCCGGACTTCAAGATGGAGAAGGAGGTCCTGGACCACCGGCTGGAGCAGATGAGTGCCGAGGGCACGCGCTTCCGCACCGGCATCGAGGTGGGCAGGGACGTCAGCTGGGACCAGTTGCGCCGCCGCTACGACGCCGTCATCATCGCCACCGGCGCCACGGTCCCGCGGGACCTGCCGATCCCCGGCCGGGACCTGCAGGGCGTGCACTTCGCCATGGAGTACCTGGTCCAGGCCAACCGCGCGGTGGCGGGGGAGACGGTGCCGGACCAGATCGACGCGCGCGGCAAGCACGTGGTCATCCTCGGCGGCGGCGACACCGGTGCCGACTGCCTCGGCACGGCCCACCGCCAGCAGGCGGCCTCCGTGACCACCCTGGCCATCGGCAAGCAGCCGCCGGCCGAGCGGGCCCCGCACCAGCCGTGGCCCACCTTCCCGACGCTGTTCGAGGTAGCCAGTGCCCACGAGGAAGGCGGGGAGCGGACCTACCTGGCGTCCACCGTCGAATTCGTCGGCGAGAACGGGGTGCTCAAGGCCCTGAAGGTTGCCGAGACCGAGTTCGTGGACGGCAAGCGCCTGCCCAAGGCAGGCACCGAACGGGAGATCCCTGCGGACCTGGTGTTCCTGTCCCTGGGCTTCACCGGCGCCGAACCGGCGGGCATCACCGAGCAGGTCAAGGCCGAGTTCGACGCCCGCGGCAATGTGGGTCGGGACGGCGCCTACATGACCAATACCGAAGGCGTCTTCGTGGCGGGCGACGCCGGCCGCGGCCAGTCCCTGATCGTCTGGGCGATCGCCGAGGGCCGCGCCTGCGCCGCAGCCGTGGACGAGTGGCTGACCGGTTCGACCCGGCTGCCGGCACCGGTGGCCCCGACCGACCGGGCCATCTCGGTCCTGCCGTAGCCGCACATTTCCCGGAACCAACGCCGGGGCAGGCACCGCCTGCCCCGGCGTTTTTCCTATCACCGAGTGGACTTTTTCCTATCACCAAGAGGACTAGGGTGGGATTATGAGACGAGCGAAGATTGTGGCAACGTTCGGGCCGGCCATTAGCACTTACGAAAAGACGCTGGCGGTGCTGCGGGCCGGGGTGGACGTGGCCCGGATGAACATGAGCCACGGGGACTACGCCGTGCACGAGCA
>NZ_JBHTML010000176.1:0-7894 GCF_042679445.1 Arthrobacter sp. GCM10027362 | reverse complement strand
CGAGCGCCTCGGCCGTCGGCTGGACATGCTCGAAACCGGCAGCCGCCTCCAGCTGGTCCGGGTAGAGCCCTGCCCCGCGGCCGTAGGCCGGCAGCGGCGGCACCCCGGATGCCGGGCCGACGTGCGGACCGTCCAGCAGCTCGGGCAGGGCGACAACCCCTGCAGTGCCGGCGTCCGTGCCGTAGCGGGCCCAGTAGACTTCCCTGCGCCGGGCGTCGGTGGCCACGATGTATTCGGCCAGCCCGGCCTCGCGCACGGCCGGCGCGGCTTCGGCGGCGACGGCGTCCAGGCTCATCACCCCGTGCAGCGGCTTGCGCCAGGCAAAAGCCAGGGCCCGCGCCGTCGCAATCCCGGACCGCAGGCCGGTGAAGGGGCCCGGGCCGACGCCGACCACCAGGGCGTCGAGCTGCGCCGGGCCGATGCCTGCATCGTCCATGACGGCGCGGATGCCGGGGGCCAGGACCTCGGTATGGGTACGGGTGTCCTCGGTGGCGAAGGCGCCTACCGTCTCCCCCTCGCCGGTCAGCAGCGCCGCACTGGCAATGGCGGAGGTATCAATGGAGAGGATCAGCACCCGACCATTTTACGCGCGCAGACGGCGCTGCCCTGCCCGGCCCGTTCGCGGGCGGCCCGGCCCGTTTGGCACAGCAGCTCAGAACAGCGGCCGGTCCTGCCAGCGCGGCCCGTAGGCGGTGATCCGGATGAGCCGCGGCTCGTCCTCCTCGGCCGCGTCGAAATCCGGGACGATGACGGGCTGTGCGTCGCCGGCCCCGGCCGCACCGGCGGCTTCCCCGGTAGCGCGCACCAAGGTGATGTCCAGCCAGCTGTCGCTCAGATGCTCCACCCGGCCACGGCCCCACTCCACCACCGTGACTGCCGCGTCCATGCTGTTTTCCAGGTCGATGTCGTCGATTTCCGCCGGCGAGCCGAGCCGGTAGGCGTCCACGTGGACCAGGTCCGGGCCGCCGCGCAGGCTGGGGTGGCTGCGCACCAGCACGAAGGTCGGCGAGATGATGCCCGGGCGCACGCCCAAGCCCTCGCCGAGCCCCTGGGTGAAAGTGGTTTTCCCGGCGCCGAGTTCCCCCGCCAGCACGAGCAGGTCGCCGGCCTGCAGCGCGGCGCCGACCCGGGCCGCAAGCGCCTGCGTGCCGGCGGCGCTGCCGGCCGTCAGTTCCACGCTCCAGACCGGGGCCTGCCCCTCCGGCCCGTTCACGGCACGGCCGCCGACGGGGCGGCGTCTTCGTGCGGGACCGGTGTTGCCGTTGCCGGGCTGCCGGGCGCCGCCGGCTCCTCCGACAGGCCGAGGTAGGCCCGCGGAACCCTACCGCTGACCCGCGTGACAATCTCATAGTTGATGGTGCCCGAGGCAGCGGCCCAGTCTGCGGCGTCGGGCACGTCCTCGCCCGGACCGAAGAGGATCACCTCTTCGCCTGGCGGGAAGGCTGCCTCGGCCGACTTCAGGTCCACCACGAACTGGTCCATGGCAATGCGCCCGACGACGTCGTGCTTCCGGCCGCCGATGGCCACCTGGGCACCGCTGGCATTGCGCGGCACCCCGTCCGCGTAGCCCATCGGCACGAGCACCAGGGTGGTCGGTTCCTCCGTGCGGTAGTGCAGGCCGTAGGACACGCCCTGGTTGCCCGGGACCTTCTTGCAGTTGGCGACCTTGGTGCGCAGCGTCATGGCCGGCGTCAGCTTCAGGTCTTCGGGGCGCTGGTTCTCGAACGGGGACAGCCCGTACAGTCCCAGCCCGATACGCACCATGTCGAAGTGCGCGTCCGGCCGGGTCAGCGCCCCGGGGGTGTTGGCCAGGTGCCGCACCTCCAGGTCCAGCCCGGCGTCCTCGGCGACGGCGACGGCGGCGCGGAACCTGTCAATCTGCTCGTCCGTTTCCGGCCGGTGCGGCTCGTCGGCCACCGCCAGATGGGAGAAAACCCCGACCACCCGCAGCAGCCCCCCTTCCTGGAATTCCTGGGCCCGGGCAATCAGGCCCTCCCACTCGGCCTCCGGGCAGCCGTTGCGGCCGAGCCCGGTATCGATCTTCAGGTGGATGCGCGCCGGACGCTCCTGCTCCTGGGCCGCCGCGGCGACATGTTCGAGTTCCCAGCCGGAGACGCCGATGTCCACGCCGGCCCGGATGGCGGCGGAGAAGTCGGTGTCCGGGGTGTGCAGCCACGCCAGCAGCGGCGCATCAATGCCGGCGCCGCGCAGGGCCAGCGCCTCGGAAATGTGGGCCACGCCCAGCCAGACGGCCCCTGCTTCCAGGGCGGCCCGGGCCACCTGCAACGCACCGTGGCCGTAGGCGTCGGCCTTGACCACGGCCATCACCCGGGCCGGCTCGACCACCTTCCGGAAATGGCGGACGTTCCCGCGGATGGCGTCCAGGTTAATCAGGGCTTGGCGGTCGAATTTTTCGGTGGCGGCAGTAGGACTCACCCGCCCATTCTTTCACTTGGCGCGGCCGGCTCGGGAACGCCGCCGGCGTCGGAATGCCGTGCGACCGTTGCCGTCGCCCGCCGCACCGCGTGCCGGGGCACGTCCGCAACCAGTTCCTCCAGGAAGGCATAGCGGCGCAGCCACTGCCCGCGCACGCTGCCCCGGGAGGTGTTCATCCGCTCCCACCAGTCGGCGATGTCGCCCCAGCCCGGCGCGGCCAGGGAGCCGCCGAACTGCTGCACCGACAGTGCCGCACACAGGTTGGCGAAGGCCAGCCGGTCCGAGAGCCGCCAGCCGGCCAGGGTGCCCAGCAGGAACGCGGCGCCGAAGCAGTCCCCGGCGCCGGTGGCGTCGTAGGCCTGCACCGGCAGGGCCGGTGCCCAGTCTTCCTCGCCGGTGAGCGAGTCGATGGCAATGGCCCCGCGGGACCCGAGGGTGACCACCGCCACCGGCACCCGGTCGGCCAGGGCATACAGCGCCGCCCAGGGGTCCTCGGTGCGGGTGTACTTGACCGCTTCGGCGTCGTTGGGGGTGAAGGCGTGGAACTTCTCCAGGTTGCGCAGCGTGTCCGCGGACCAGCGGCCGGTGGGGTCCCAGCCGACGTCGCCGAACAGCTTGGCCCCCTTGTCCCGGGCCGCCAGCGCCCACGGTTCCAGCTCCGGCCCCAGCGAGGTGACCGCCGCCCGGCACGGCGGCGGATCGCCGATCAGTTCGGATGCGCTCAGCGGTGCCGGATGTCCGTGCGTGATGAAGGAGCGGTCCAGCGCGGTGGACAGGGAGACGGACACCGGTGAGTGCCAGCCCGGGAACCGCCGGGACAGGGACAGGTCGATGTCTTCCTGCAGGCCGAGGGTCCGCAGGTTGAAGTCGCCGTAGACGTCATCGCCGAACGCCGTGGCCAGGGTGGTCTGCAGGCCCAGCCGGCTGGCGGCGACCGCCTGGTTGGCCGCCCCGCCGGGACAGGATCCCATGCCCTCGCTCCACAGCTCCTCCCCCGGCGCCGGCATGGCGTCGAGGCCGGTAAAGATGATGTCCAGGAAAACCGGCCCGGTCAGCAGCAGGTCGAAGACGGGCGAATCCGGGGTCCGGTGCGCCGCCAGCGGGTCGAAACGGTGGGGCTGGTTGAGGAAGTGGCCCATGCTGGCAGAATACAAGCTGGGGCCGGAATGTTGAGGAGGGGCAGCATGGTGAAACTTTCCATACTTGGCGGCGGAGGATTCCGCGTGCCGTTGGTCTACCGGGTCCTGTCGGCGGGAACCGATGCCGGGCTGGTGGACGAACTGATGCTCCAGGACAGCGATCCGGGCCGCCTGGATGCGATTGCCCGGGTGCTGGCGGACCTGCCGCTGCCGGATTCGGCCGCACCGCCGAAGCTGACCTTCGCACAGAGCCTGGACGATGCCCTCTCCGGCGCCGACGTCGTCTTTTCCGCCATCCGCCCGGGTGGCACGGCCGGGCGGACCGTGGACGAGCGCGTGGCAACCCGGCTGAACCTGCTGGGACAGGAGACCACCGGCGCCGGCGGCATCGCGTATGCGCTGCGCTCCATTCCCGCCGCGCTTAAAATCGCCCGGCGGATGCGCGAGCTGTGCCCGCAGGCCTGGCTGATCAACTTCACGAATCCGGCGGGCATGGTGACCGAGGCGGTCATGCCCATCCTCGGCAGCCGCGCGCTGGGCATCTGCGACTCGCCCATCGGCCTGGTCCGGCGCGCCGCACGCGCCGCCGGGGTCCCCCTGCCGTCCGGGTCGCTGGCCGGGGTGGACTACGTGGGGCTGAACCACCTGGGCTGGCTGCGCGGGCTGGAATACGAGGGCGCGGACCGGCTGCCCGGGCTGCTGGCTGATCCGGGCCGGCTGGCTTCCTTCGAGGAGGGGAGGATCTTTGGCACCGACCTGCTGCGGATCCTGGGCGCCATTCCCAACGAGTACCTGTTCTATTACTACTTCCGCCGGGAGGCGACCCTGGCCATGGCCGGGGCGGCGCAGACCCGCGGGGAGTTCATCCATCATCAGCAGCGGGAGCTGTACGCGAAGCTGCGTTCGTCGGACGAGCCCTTCCGCGACTGGGAGGCCGCCCGGCGCACCCGCGAGGAGGGCTACCTGGCCGAGGCCGGGGTGGACGGGGCGGCCCGGCAGCAGGCGGACGATTCCGGCGGCTACGAGCAGGTGGCCCTGGATGCCATGCGCGCGCTGCTGACCGGGGAACGCACCGAGCTGATCCTGAATGTGCGGAACGGCGCCACCTTCCCGCAACTGCCGGCGGACGCCGTCGTCGAGGTCCCTGCCGCCATCGACGGCGACGGCGCGCGGGCGCTGCCGGCCAAGCCGCTGGGGCTGCACGAAGCCGGCTACATGAACCAGCTGAAGGCGGTGGAGCGGGAAGTCATCAAGGGCAGCCACGGAGACCGCAATGCCGCGCTGCGCGCCTTCATGATCCATCCGCTCGTCACCTCCGCGCACATCTCGATCCGCCTGCTCGAGGCCTATGAGCAGGCGCACGGCTACCAGTGGTCCTGACAGCACGGCGGACGCCGGTGTTCCTTCCCGGGTTTAAAACACGGCGGCGGCGTCACCGCAGGTCAGGGCATTGCTTGAAGGCTAAAGGCGGGAACGAAGGGCTAAAGCCGGGAACGAAGGGCTAAAGCCGGGAACCAACCGGGTCCCGCTGCGCGACCTGCCCGACCAACAGCAGGCTAGAGATCCTTGACCAGCACGCGCGAGCGGCGCTGCCAGTTGTACAGGTTCTGCCGTGCCCGCGGCAGCTGGTCCACCGACCCCTCCACGAAGCCGCGCTTGAGGAACCAGTGCATGGTGCGGGTGGTCAGCACGAACAGCTGCTTCAGGCCGGCGGCGCGGGCGCGCTGCTCGATCCGCTGCAGGATCATTTCGCCGCCGCCCTTGCCCTGCGCCGTCGGGTTGACTGCCAGGCAGGCCATTTCCCCGATCCCGTCCTCCGGGAACGGATACAGCGCCGCACAGCCAAAGATCACCCCGTCATGCTCGATGACGGTGAAGTTTCCCACCTCGCGCTCAATCAGCGAACGGTCGCGCCGCACCAGCGTGCCGTCCTCCTCCAGCGGGCGGATCAGCGCCAGGATGCCGCCGACGTCGTCGTTGGTCGCCTCGCGCAGGGCCTGCAGTGTCTCCTTGACCAGCATCGTGCCCACGCCCTCGTGCCGGAACAGCTCCAGCAGGACGCTGCCGTCGAGCCCGTGCGGAATGATGTGGGCGCGGGGCACACCGCCTTCGCACGCCCGCAGCGCATGGCGCAGCTGGAAGGCCAGCCCCTCCGGCAGCCCGCCCGCCGCGAGCAGCGCCTGGGCGGCGGCCTCGGAGATTTCGCTCAGGACCTCGCCGGAGGCCCCCGGGATGCCTGCCGACTCCGCCAGCAGCACCAGTTTGTCCGCACCGAGGGCGACGGCGGTGCTGGAGGCGACGTCCTCCATGCTCAGGTTGAAGGCCTCCCCGGTTGGCGAGTAGCCCAACGGCGAGAGCAGCACGACCGCGCCGGCGTCGATCGCCAGGCCGATGGTGCCGGTGTCGATCTTGCGCACCACGCCGGTGTGCTGGAAGTCCACGCCGCCGACGATGCCGACCGGGCGCGCCACCACGAAGTTGCCCGAGACCACGCGGATGGCCGCGTGGGCCATCGGCGTGTTCGGCAGGCCCTGCGAGAAGGCCGCTTCCATGTCCAGGCGCAGTTCGCCGGCGGCCTCCTTGGCGCATTCGAGTGCGGCCGGGTCGGTGATCCGCCGGCCGTCGGCATACTGCGTTTCCAGGCCGCGCAGGCGCATCTGCGCGTTGACCTGCGGGCGGGAGCCGTGGACCACAATGATCCGCATGCCCATCGCGTGCAGCAGGCTCAGGTCCTGCACCAGCGCATTAAGCCGGCCGGCTTCGATCAGCTCGCCGGGAACACCGACCACAAAGGTCTTGCCGCGGAAGGCGTGGATGTACGGGGCCACGGCGCGCAGCCAGGCAACGAACTGGGCCGGGTCGCCCGAGGCGGCGGGGACGGCGGCAGCGGGGGCGGCAGAAGGAGCGGAATCCACCGGCCCAGTATATTTGCGTCTCCGTCCCCGGAAGTGTCCGTGACCGCCCGGCCGCCTCAGTCGAGCTTGCGGTACATCACGTGAAGCCCTACGCGCAGCGATTCCTTCGAGCTGTCCCGGTCCCAGGTATAGGTCTCCCCTGCCCGGACGACCGGCTCCATGATGGCCAGGATTCCCGGCCAGCCCGCCCCGGTGGCTTCGCGGATCTGCATGTGTACTCCTTCGCTGCCCGTGCGCCCGCCCGTTACCGGAGGGCCGGCTCCGGTTCGGGCTCTTCGGCCTGCGGTTCCAGTTTCGCACCTTCGACGTCCACGTCCGGCAGGACCCGGTCCAGCCACTTGGGCATCCACCAGGCCGCCCGGCCGAACAGGTGCATGGCCGCCGGGATCAGCGTCATGCGCACCACGAACGCATCCAGCAGTACGCCCAGGGCCAGCGCGAACCCGATGGGCCGGACCATGGTCAGGTGCGAGAAGATGAAGCCGGCGAACACCGAGACCATGATCACCGCCGCCGCCGTGACCACCCGGGCGCCGTGGTTGAACCCGCTGACCACCGCGGCGCGGGCCTCCTCGCCGTGCGCGTAGGACTCGCGCATGCCGGAGACCAGGAACATCTGGTAGTCCATGGCCAGGCCGAACAGCACCCCGATCAGGATCATCGGCAGGAAGCTGAGGATAGGGCCCGGATCGTGCACCTCGAAGACGCTGCCCAGCCAGCCCCTCTGGTAGATCGCCACCACGGCGCCGAAGCTGGCCCCCAGCGAGAGCAGGAAGCCGGCGGTGGCCAGCAGCGGCACCAGGACCGAGCGGAAGACCAGCAGCAGCAGCACCAGGGACAGCCCGATCACGATGGCCAGGTACACCGGCATGGCCTCGGCGAGCCGGTCCGAAACATCGATCTG
Source organism: Arthrobacter sp. GCM10027362 (assembly GCF_042679445.1). Lineage (NCBI taxonomy): Bacteria > Bacillati > Actinomycetota > Actinomycetes > Micrococcales > Micrococcaceae > Arthrobacter > Arthrobacter sp. GCM10027362. The sequence goes on along the minus strand of NZ_JBHTML010000176.1, from coordinate 500 downwards.
CATGGCCGGCTGCCCGGTGACCGCCACGCCCTCGATACCGGTGGCTGCCTGCAGGGCGCCGGCCTCGGCCCGCAGGGTGTGCACCAGGTCCTCGGTGCTCTCCGCGGCCGGGCCGCCCTCCGGCACCACCTGCAGCACCGCCGTGCGGCCGTCCCCGCTGGTGTCCACCGGGATCGCGGCGGTGACGTGCTCGATGGCGCGCAGTTTTTCGGAGAGCTGCAGCAGCAGCTCATCCCGGGCGGTGCCGTCCAAGCCCGCGGACAGGTCCGCGACCACGACCAGCGGGCCGTTGATGCCCTCGCCGAAGCTCTCGCCCAGCTGGGTGTAGGCCCGGTAGGCGGTGGAATCCGCCGGTTCGGAGCTGCCGTCGGGCAGGCCCAGCCGCAGTTCGGCGGCGGGCAGGGCCATGGTGCCCAGCAGCACGACGCCGGCGAGCAGGGCCAGCCACGGGTGCCGGGTGACGGCGCGGCCCCAGCTGCGCCGCGGCGCAGCTGGGGCCG
>NZ_JBHTML010000175.1:0-7941 GCF_042679445.1 Arthrobacter sp. GCM10027362 | reverse complement strand
GGTGCCCGCCGCCGTCGTCGGGGCGGCCGGGGCGCCGGAGGATGCCGGGTTCGGCGCGGCAGGGCCGCAGGCGGTGAGCAGCAGTACCAGGCCGGCGGCAAGGCCGGCGGCCAGGAGCGGACGGGGAGTGTTCATCTCAGGTCTTCCGCAGCAGCATCCGGCGGATCGAATGGTCCGCCTCCTTGGTGAGAACCAGCTGGGCCCGGCCGCGGGTGGGCAGGACGTTCTCCCGCAGGTTCGGTTCGTTGATCCGCTTCCAGATATCCAGCGCCGTCGCCCGGGCCTCCTCGTCCGTGAGGTAGGCATACCGGTGGAAGTAGGACTCGGGATCGGCGAACGCTGACGAGCGCAGCTTCTGGAAACGCCGCACGTACCACTCCTCGATGTAGGAGGTCTTGGCGTCCACATAGATGGAGAAGTCGAAGAAGTCGCTGACGGCCAGGGAGGAACGGCCGTCCAGTTGCGGCCGGGCCGCCTGCAGGACGTTCAGGCCCTCCACAATCAGCACATCCGGACGGCGGACCACCACCTCGCGGTCCGGGACGATGTCGTAGGTCAGGTGCGAATAGAAAGGCGCGCGCACTTCCTCGGCACCGGACTTGATTTCGCTGACGAAGCGCAGCAGGGCGCGCCGGTTGTAGGACTCGGGAAAGCCCTTGCGTTCCATCAGCCCGCGGCGGATCAACTCGGCATTGGGGTAGAGGAATCCGTCGGTGGTGACCAGCTCCACGTTCGGGGTGCCCGGCCAGCGCCGCAGCATCTCCCGGAGCACGCGCGCGGTGGTGGACTTGCCCACTGCCACGGAACCTGCCACGCCGATCACGAACGGGGTGCGGCGGAACCGCTCGCCGAGGAAGGTGGTGGTGGCCTTGTGCAGCTCGCCGGCGCCCGCCACGTAGAGATTGAGCAGCCGGGAAAGCGGCAGGTACACCTCCCGGACTTCGGTCATATCCAGCTGCTCGCCCAGGCCGCGCAGCCGCTCGATGTCTTCCTCGTTCAGCGGCTGCTCCAGTTCATTGGAGAGGCGGGACCAGGTCTGGCGGTCCAGCTCCACGAATGGTGTGAAGTTGCTCTCACCCGTGGACGCCGACGTCTTCAGTGTCGGTTCACTCACTTAAGAATTGTGCCTGTTGGGGCGAAGTTTCCCCAAAATGACGCCGGCGGCCCGGCGGCGGTACGGCGGTGTCCCGGGGGCTGTTTGGGGTCGGGACAGGTACCCTTGATCGCATGTGTGGAATCGTAGGTTATGTGGGCCGCCGCGGCGGATCGGACGGTCTCGAGGCTCGTTTCAACGGCCATGGTGCCTTGGATGTGGTGCTGGAGGGGCTGCGGCGCCTCGAATACCGGGGCTACGACTCCGCCGGCGTCGCCGTAATTACCGAGGGCGGCATTGAAACCCGGAAGAAATCCGGCAAGCTGACCAATCTGCTCGGCGAGCTCCAGGCCAGCCCGCTGCCCCAGTCCCTGACCGGCATCGGCCACACCCGCTGGGCCACCCACGGCGGGCCCACGGACCGGAACGCCCACCCGCACCTGGCCGACGGCGGCAGGCTCGCCGTCATCCACAACGGGATCATCGAGAACTACGCCGAGCTCAAACGCGAGCTGGCCGCCAAGGGCGTTCAGTTCGCTTCCGAGACGGACACCGAGGTGGCCGCCGCCTTGATCGCCGAGATCTACCGCGGGCTGAAGGACCAGGCCGAGGCCGGCCCGCTGACCAAGGCCATGCAGCTGGCCTGCCAGCGGCTGGAGGGTGCCTTCACCCTGCTGGCCATCCACTGCGACCAGCCCGACACCGTCGTCGCCGCGCGCCGGAATTCGCCGCTGGTGGTCGGCTTGGGCGAGGGGGAGAACTTCCTCGGCTCGGACGTCTCCGGCTTTATCGACTTCACCCGCCGGGCCGTGGAGCTGGGCCAGGACCAGATCGTCACCATCACGCCGGACAGCTTCGAGGTCACCGACTTCCACGGCAACCCCGCCCAGGGCCGCGAATTCCAGGTGGACTGGGATGCCGCGGCGGCGGAGAAGGGCGGGTTCGCCTCCTTCATGGAGAAGGAAATCAACGACCAGCCCGAGGCCGTGGCCCAGACCCTGCTGGGCCGCGCCGGCCTGGACGGGAAGCTGAAGCTGGACGAGCTGCGCATCGATCCGTCCCAGCTGAAGGCGGTGGACAAGATCATCGTGCTGGCCTGCGGCACCTCCGCCTACGCCGGCCAGGTGGCCAAGTACGCCATCGAGCACTGGTGCCGGATCCCGGTGGAGGTGGAGCTGTCCCACGAGTTCCGCTACCGGGACCCGATCGTGGACACCAACACCCTGGTCGTGGCCATCTCCCAGTCCGGCGAGACCATGGACACCCTGATGGCCGCGCGCTACGCGCAGGAACAGGGCGCCAAGGTGCTGGCCATCTGCAACACCAACGGCTCCACCATTCCGCGCGAGGCGGACGCCGTGCTGTACACGCACGCCGGCCCGGAAATCGCCGTGGCCTCCACCAAGGCCTTCCTGGCGCAGATCACCGCGGCCTACCTGCTGGGCCTGTACCTGGCGCAGCTGCGTGGGAACCTGTTCTCCGGGCAGATCAGGGACATCCTGGCGGACCTGGCCAAGGTTCCGGCGAAGATCCAGGCCGTGCTCGACGACTCGGACCAGATCAAGAAGCTGGCCCGCACCATGGCCGACACTCGCTCGGTGCTGTTCCTGGGCCGCCATGTCGGTTTCCCGGTGGCCATGGAGGGCGCGCTCAAGCTCAAGGAACTGGCCTACATCCACGCCGAGGGCTTTGCCGCCGGGGAGCTCAAGCACGGCCCGATCGCCCTGATCGAGGAGGGCCAGCCGGTCTTCGTCATCGTCCCGTCCCCGCGCGGCCGGAATTCGCTGCACGCCAAGGTGGTCTCCAACATCCAGGAGATCCGCGCCCGCGGCGCGAAGACGATCGTGATCGCCGAGGAAGGCGACACCGCGGTGCAGGCGTACGCCGAGCATGTGTTCTACATCCCGGAAACGCCCCCGCTGCTGGCCCCGCTGCTGGCCACGGTGCCGCTGCAGATCTTCGCGTGCGAGCTGGCCACGGCCAAGGGGTACGACGTGGACCAGCCGCGCAACCTGGCCAAGTCCGTCACGGTCGAATAGGTCCTGCCGGCGATGATCGTGGGAATCGGCGTGGACGTGGTGGATGTGCCGCGCTTCAGGCGCCAACTGGAGCGCACCCCCGGGCTGCGCGACCGGCTGTTCACCCCCGCCGAGCGGGACCTGAACACGCGTTCGCTGGCGGCGCGGTTCGCCGCCAAGGAGGCCATCGCCAAGGCCCTGGGCGCGCCGTCGGGCATGAATTGGCAGGATTGCACCATTTGCGTGGACGGGGCCGGGGACCCGTACCCCGAACTCACCGGCACCGTGGCGGCCGCGGCAGAGGCCAGGGGCGTGGCCCTCTGGCACCTGTCCATGAGCCACGACGGCGACCTGGCCACGGCCATGGTAGTGGCCGAAAAATAGGCTGAACGGGTGTTCATGCGGTAGTAAGGGTACAGATCATATCTGCTGATGTAGGAGAGAACCGCATGGAAGTTTGGCCCGGACAGCCGTACCCGCTTGGTGCCACCTACGACGGGAACGGTACCAATTTCGCTCTCTTCAGCGAGGCGGCCGAGAGTGTTGAGCTGTGCCTGTTTGACGACGACGGCCAGGAGACCCGCATCCGGCTGCGTGAGGTGGACGGCTATGTATGGCACTGCTACCTGCCGCAGATCATCCCGGGGCAGAAGTACGGCTACCGGGTGCACGGTCCGTACGATCCGGCGCAGGGCGTGCGCTGCAACCCGAACAAGCTGCTGCTGGACCCCTACGCCAAGGCCGTCAAGGGGGAAGTCGACTGGGACCAGGCCCTCTTCGGCTACAACTTCGGTGACGAGGACTCACGCAATGACGAGGACTCCGCCGCCCACATGATGCTCGGAGTGGTGGTCAGCCCGTTCTTCGACTGGCAGGGGGACCGCAAGCCCAATACCCCGTACCACCGCTCGGTGATCTACGAGGCCCACGTCAAGGGCCTGACGCAGCTGCACCCGGAGGTGCCGGAGGAACAGCGCGGCACCTACGCCGGCGTCGCCCATCCTGCCGTGGTGGCGCACCTGCAGAAGCTCGGGGTCACCGCGATCGAGCTGATGCCGGTGCACCAGTTCGTCAATGACAGCACCCTGCAGGACAAGGGCCTGTCCAACTACTGGGGTTACAACACCATCGGCTTCTTCGCCCCGCAGAACACCTACAGCTCCACCGGGGACGAGGGCCAGCAGGTCCAGGAATTCAAGGCGATGGTGCGCACCCTGCACCTGGCCGGCATCGAGGTGATCCTGGACGTGGTCTACAACCACACCGCCGAGGGCAACCACCTGGGCCCCACGCTGTCCTTCCGCGGCATCGACAATGCCGCCTACTACCGGCTGGTGGAGGACGACAAGCGGTACTACATGGACTACACCGGTACCGGCAATTCGCTGAACGTGCGCAGCCCGCACTCGCTGCAGCTGCTGATGGATTCGCTGCGTTACTGGGCCACCGAAATGCACGTGGACGGGTTCCGCTTTGACCTGGCCAGCACGCTCGCCCGTGAATTCTACGATGTGGACCGGCTCTCGTCCTTCTTTGAAATGGTCCAGCAGGATCCGGTGGTCTCCCAGTGCAAGCTCATTGCCGAGCCGTGGGACGTGGGCCCCGGCGGCTACCAGGTGGGCAACTTCCCGCCGCTGTGGACCGAGTGGAACGGCAAGTACCGGGACACGGTGCGGGACTTCTGGCGCGGCGAACCGGCAACGCTGGGCGAATTCGCCTCGCGGATCACCGGTTCGGCGGACCTGTACGAGGACACCGGGCGCCGGCCCTTCGCCTCGATCAACTTCGTCACCGCCCATGACGGCTTTACGCTGCGGGACCTGGTCTCCTACAACGAGAAGCACAACGAGGCCAACGGCGAGGGCAACCGGGACGGCGAGTCCTTCAACCGCTCGTGGAACTGCGGCGTCGAGGGCCCCACGGATGATCCGCAGGTACTGGCGCTGCGGGCCAGGCAGCAGCGCAACTTCCTGGCCACCCTGCTGCTCTCCCAGGGCGTGCCGATGATCTCCCACGGGGACGAGCTGAGCCGGACCCAGCTGGGCAACAACAACGCTTACTGCCAGGATTCGGAACTCTCGTGGATCCACTGGGACGAGGCGGACCAGCCGCTGTTGGAGTTCGTCGCGGCGGTGAACAAGCTGCGCGCGGAGCACCCGACCTTCCGCCGCCGCCGTTTCTTCGACGGACGCCCCGTGCGCCGCGGCGAGGGTGAGGCGCTGCCGGACATCGAGTGGCTGGGCACGGACGGGCTGCCGATGCAGCCGGAGGACTGGGACTCCGGCTTCGGCCGGTGCATCGGGGTCTTCCTCAACGGCCAAGGCATCCGGGGCCTGGACGAGCGGGGCGAGCGGATCACGGATGTGAACTTCCTGGCCTACTTCAATGCCCACGACGAGGAAGTGGTCTTCGTGCTGCCGTCCAAGGAGTATTCCCAGAAGTGGGACGCGGTGGTGGACACCGCCGGGGAGCATGCCGAATCACAGCCGTTCCAGGCCGGCCGGAAAATCACCCTGCAGGCAAAGTCCATGGTGGTGCTCCGGGCGTTCAAGGAACCCGAAGTCGAACCGGACCACTCCGTGGCTGCCTCGCTGGCAGCGCTGGCTGGCAACACGGTCACGACCCCGAAGCCGGGCCGATGAGGACGCCGCGTTCCACCTACCGGCTGCAGGTCCGCCCGGAGTTCGACCTCTACGCCGCGGCCGACCTGGTGCCCTACCTGCGCCGGCTGGGCGTGGACTGGGTCTACCTGTCACCGATCCTGACCGCCGAGCCGGGCTCGGACCACGGCTACGACGTCACCGACTTCACCGCCGTGGATCCGGCCCGCGGCGGCGCCGCCGGGCTGCAGGCCCTGTCCGAGGCCGCCCATGCCGCCGGGCTGGGCGTGCTGGTGGACATTGTGCCCAACCATATGGGCGTGGCCACCCCGGCAAACAACCCCTGGTGGTGGTCCCTGCTGTCCGAGGGACGCGGCAGCCGCTACGCCGAGGCCTTCGACGTGGACTGGGACGCCGGAGGCGGCAGGATCCGGCTGCCGGTGCTCGGGGATGACCCGGACGAGCTGGACCGGCTGGAGCTGGTGCGCGGCGCCGGGCCTGGCCGCGGATCCGGCGGCACCGGTCTTGAGCTGCGCTACTACGACAACCGCTTCCCGGTGGCGGCGGGCACCGCCGACGACGGCGCGTCCGCCCGCGAGGTCCACGACCGGCAGCACTACGAGCTGGTCAACTGGCGCCGGGCCGACAACGAGCTGAACTACCGCCGCTTCTTCGGCGTCAACTCGCTGGCCGGCGTGCGCGTGGAGGTTCCCTGGGTGTTCGAGGAATCCCACGCCGAGATCCGGCGCTGGTTCGCCGAGGGCCTGGTGGACGGGCTGCGGATCGACCACCCGGACGGGCTGGCGGATCCGGCCGGCTACCTGGAGCGGCTGCAGGAGCTCACCGGCGGGGCCTACGTGCTGGTGGAGAAGATCCTGGAGCCGGGGGAACGGCTCCCGGGGCGCTGGCGCTGCCAGGGCACCACCGGGTACGACGCGCTCGCCGAAGTGGACCGGCTCTTCACCGATCCGGCCGGCTGCCGGGTGCTGGAGGAGGCGGCGCAGCTTCAGCCCTACCACCGCATGATCCACGGCACGAAACGGGCGATCGCGGACGGGCTGCTGCACTCGGAGGTGCTGCGGCTGGCCAGGCTGGTCCCGGCCTCGGCGGGGCTGGACCAGGACGTGGCCGCTGACGCGCTGGCCGAACTGCTCGCCTGCTTCCCGGTCTACCGCAGCTACCTGCCCGACGGCGCCGGCTACCTTGCGGAGGCCGCCGTCGCCGCGCGCATCCACCGCCCGGACCTTGCTCCGGCCGTCGCCGCGCTGCTGCCGCTGCTGGACCCGCTCTCGGCTGCTTCGGGCGCCGCTGCCCCGCTGACCGAGCTGGCCGTCCGGTTCCAGCAGACCTCCGGCATGGTGATGGCCAAGGGCGTGGAGGACACCGCGTTCTACCGCTATACCGCCCTGACCTCGCTCACCGAGGTGGGCGCAGACCCCTCAATCCCGGCTCTGGAACCCTTCGAGCTGCACGCCGCCCTGATCCGGCGCCAGCAGGAGCAGCCGCTGGCCATGACCGCGCTGACCACGCACGACACCAAGCGCAGCGAGGACACCCGGGCGCGGATCAGCACGCTGTCCGAGGAGCCGCAGCTGTGGCTGGCGGGCCTGCAGCAGCTCGAGTCCGCCGCCCCGCTGGGGGACCGGCCCTTCGCGGACCTTTTGTGGCAAGCCATCGTGGGTGCCTGGCCGCTGGACGCGGAGCGTGCGCACGCCTACGCCCTCAAGGCCGCCCGGGAAGCCGGGAACAGCACCCGCTGGACGGATCCGGACGAGGAATTCGAGAAGAAGCTGGCGGCCGCGGTCGACGCCGCGTACGAAAATCCCGGGGTCGGGGACATCGTGGCGGACCTGGCCGGGCGGCTGCAGCAGGCCGGCTGGACCAACTCGCTGTCGGCCAAGCTGGTGCAGCTGGCCATGCCCGGGGTCCCGGACGTCTACCAGGGCACCGAGTTCTGGGATCACTCGCTGGTGGACCCGGACAACCGCAGGCCGGTGGACTTCGAGGCCCGCGGCCGGGCGCTGGCGGAGCTGGACGCCGGTACCGGCCAGGTGCCGGGCATCGATGCCGGGGCCGCGGCCAAGATGCTGGTGGTCTCCCGCATCCTGCGGCTGCGGCGGGACCGGCCGGAACTGTTTACCGGCTACGAGGCGGTGGCCGCCACGGGCCCCGCGGCGGAGCATGTCTTTGGGTTCGACCGCGGCGGCGCCGTGGCCCTGGCCACCCGGCT
>NZ_JBHTML010000174.1:0-7995 GCF_042679445.1 Arthrobacter sp. GCM10027362 | reverse complement strand
CCGCCGGCCTGCTGGCCGGCTCCGCGGCGTCCGGCGGGCAGCCCGCCCACGCGGCCTCCGACGTCGTTCCCTTCCGCGGCGAGCACCAGGCCGGCATCGCCACCCCGGCCCAGGAGCGGATGCACATGGCGGCCTTCGATGTCACCACCGCGGAGCGGGAGGAGCTGGTCGCGCTGCTCAAGGAATGGACCGCGGCCATCGAGGCCATGACCGAGGGCCGGGAAATCGGCGCCGGCGGTGCAACCTCGGGGGACTACGAGGCGCCCCCGGAGGACACCGGCGAGGCCTCGGACCTGTCCGCGAGCCACCTGACCGTCACCGTCGGCTTCGGCCGCACCCTGTTCGAGCAGGACGGCAGGGACCGCTTCGGCCTGGCCGGGCGGCTGCCGGAGGCGCTCATCGAGCTGCCGCACTTTCCCGGCGACGCGCTGGAGGAAGCCCGCAGCGGCGGCGACATCATCGTCCAGGCCTGCGCCGACGATCCGCAGGTCGCCGTGCACGCCGTGCGGAACCTGGCCCGGATCGCGTTCGGCCGGGCCAGCGTGCGCTGGTCGCAGATCGGCTTCGGCCGCACCTCGTCCACGTCCGCGGCACAAACGACGCCGCGCAACCTCTTCGGCTTCAAGGACGGCACCGCCAACCTCAAGAACGAGGATACGGACGGACTGGCCGAGCACGTGTGGGTCTCCGGAGCGCAGGGCGGGACAGCCTGGATGAACGGCGGCAGCTACCTGGTCGCCCGGCGGATCCGGATGCACATCGAGACCTGGGACCGGTCCACGCTGCGCGAGCAGGAAGCCGTGATCGGGCGCACCAAGCGCGAGGGTGCCCCGCTCTCCGGCGGGAAGGAATTCACCGAACCGGACCTGGCCCTGCAGGGCCGGGACGGGCCGCTGGTGCCGGCCGACTCGCACGTGGCCCTGGCCCACCCGTCCAACAACGGCGGCGTCCGGATGCTGCGCCGCGGCTTCAACTACACGGACGGCTCCGACGGCCTGGGCCGCCTGGACGCCGGGCTGTTCTTCATCGCCTTCGTCGTGGATCCGCGCACCCACTACGTGCCGATGCAGACCGCCATGGCCCGGCACGACGCCCTGGCCGAGTACCTCAGGCACACCGGGTCCGGCCTCTTCGCCGTGCCGCCGGGCGTGGCCGCGGGCGGTTACCTCGGCCAGGGCCTCTTCGAACCTGCCTGAGCGGGCCGGGCCCCGCTTTTCAGCGGTAGTTGATGAACTGCAGGTCCACGTCCAGGTCCGCGGACTTCAGCAGGGCAATGACCTCCTGCAGGTCGTCCCGCGACTTGGAGGAGACGCGCAGCTCGTCGCCCTGGATCTGGGACTTCACGCCCTTGGGGCCCTCGTCGCGAATGATCTTGTTGATCTTCTTGGCCTGGTCCTGGGCGATGCCTTCCTTGATCGAGGCCTCGATCCGGTACTCCTTGCCCGAGGCATAGGGCTCGCCGGCGTCCAGGGACTTCAGCGAGATGCCGCGCTTGACCAGCTTCGACTGCAGCACATCCAGCACGGCCTTGACCCGGTCCTCGGAGTTGGCCTTGAGCAGGATCTTGTCGCCGCTGAAATCGGCTTCGGCGCCCACGCCCTTGAAGTCGTAGCGCTGGGCGAGTTCCTTCTGCGCCTGGTTCAGGGCATTTGCCACTTCCTGCTTGTCCACCTTGCTGACGATGTCGAACGAAGACTCGCTGGCCATGATTCCTCCTGGTTGGGGTCCGGTTATCCTCCTCCCTAGCGTACTGGCTGCCGCCGGGCCGGCCGCTCCCAGCAAACGCACAGGTTTCCGGCAGGGACCGCCCATCCGGATTGGTAAGACTGGGCCCGGTTAATCGACGCAAACTGAAACGGCAAAGGAGCAACACATGGGGAGCCGCCCGCGCTATATCGTCCGCTCGGTGAAGGTGGCAGCAGGTTCGTTCCTGACCGCGGCCGTCGGCGTCATGGGAATGCTGGGCGCGGCCCCGGCACAGGCCGCCGCCGCAAGCGGCATCGCCGTCCACACGCATGTCTCCGCCGCCGCTGCCGGCACCCTGGTCCGCCGCGACAGCGAGGCGCTGGAACCGCAGGCCTCCGCGGCGCAGCTGCAGGGCCGGAGCGAGGCCAGGGAGCGGATCGCCGGGATCCGTGGGGAAATGCAGCAGGCGGTATCCCTGGGCCTGGTCACGCAGGAGCAGGCGGACCGGTTCACGAACCAGCTCGCCGGACGGATCCTGCGCGGCCTCTAGCGTGGCCCGGCTGGCCGTTCCCGGCCGGCATCCACACCGGCCGGCATCCACACCGGCCGCGGCCGTAAGTGCCCGGTCCCGGCCCCGTCCTCCGCACCGTCGGGGGCGGTCCGCGGCACGCCCGGAAAACGCCGATTAGATACTGGGGCAAACTTTGTGTAAAGTTGTCTTGCTCCCGGAAACGGGAGCGGTCTTCACCAGGAAGAGGTGAAGATGCTCGGCAGATTACCCGAGCGGCCAAAGGGGGCTGACTGTAAATCAGCTGGCACTGCCTACGGGGGTTCGAATCCCTCATCTGCCACCGCCGTCCCGGCCGGGACGGACGAACACCCCGGATCCAAGGATCCGGGGTGTTCGTCGTTTAACGCCTCCGCCGGGGACCGCCGCGGACCCGCCGGATTGCGATTTGGCAAAAGCCCCTATCCAAGTTTCCGCCGAGCCTCTACTGTTCAGAATGACCGCTCCGTCTTCGAGGAAGGAGGAGTGCGGCAGGCACGGTGGATGGTGGTCCGGGGGAACCATCGGCGGCGGGGGATGCTGCTTTCCGGGGTGTTTTTTCCAGATCCTTCCTTTGCCAGGCGCGCGCCGGAGCACGGCGGTGTGCCGGGTGCAGGCGCCGGTTGCAAACCGGCAGCAGGCGCCACTCACCGGGCCGCGCGCACGTGGGATATGGGGCTTTGGAGACGAACGAAGGACGAGTCGATCGGGCTCGAACGGCTGATGGAATCTGCGCCCGAGGGGTACGGCGGGATCAACCGCGGCGTGGGCGCGCGCCTGGCCCTCTGGATCGCCGCCGTCGCGGCCGTCGCCGTCAGCGCCGGTTCGCTGATCGCGCCGGCGGCGGTGGCGATCTCGGCGGCCGGCAACTCCGCGGTAGAGTTCTGGGACGGCCTGCCGTCGGAACTGCCGCTGGAGACGTCGCTGCCGCAGCACACCGTGCTGCTGGACAAAAACGGTCACGAATTTGCCCGCTTTTACAGCGAGAACCGGATCGACGTCAAGCTTGACCAGGTTTCGGAGGTCTTCCTCCAGACCCTGATCAGCACCGAAGACATCCGCTTCTACCAGCACCGCGGCGTGGACCCGTACGGGGTCACCCGCGCCCTGGTCAACAATGCCGTTTCGGCCAATACCCAGGGCGCCTCCACGATCACCCAGCAGCTGGTGCAGAACATCCTGGTCAACAACGCCCGGGATGCCGCCGAGGAGTCGGTGGCCGTCGGAGTCACCTACAACGCCAAGATCCGTGAGGCCAGGTACGCCGTCGAACTGGAAAAGCGGCTGACCAAGGACGAAATCCTTACCCGCTACGTCAACGCCGTGTACTTCGGCAACCTGGCCTACGGTGTCGAAGCGGCCGCCCGGATCTACTTCAACACCACGGCGGCCAAACTCAACCGCGCCCAGTCCGTGCTGCTGGTCGGCATGCTCAAGGGTCCGGCGGTCTACGACCCCATCCGGCATCCGGAGGCGGCGAAGCAGCGCCGGAACACCGTCATCTCCGTCCTGCAGTCCCGCGGCGTCCTCACCGCCGGCGAGGCCCGGAAGCTGAGCGGGGCGCCGCTGGGCATCAGGCGCGGTTCCGTCCCGTCCAGCTGCGGCGATTCCAAGTACCCGTTCTACTGCGACATGGTCCGGGAGGAAATCCTGACCGATCCGGCCTTCGGCGCCACGCCGGAGGAGCGCCAGGACCGGCTCTCGCGCGGCGGCATGACGCTGACGACCGCGCTGGATCCGCAGGCCGCCAAGGCGGCCCAGCAGGCGGTGGAAAAGGCGCTCGGCAACCGGAACCGGGCCGCGCTCGGCACCGCCGTCGTCGAACCCGGCACCGGGCACATCGCCGCCGTGGCCGAGAACCGCAAGTGGGGCAGCGGCAAGGGCCGGACCGAAGTGGTCTATGCCAAGCGCGCCTTCCAGGTCGGTTCGTCGATGAAACCGATCGTGCTGGCTGCGGCGCTGAGCCAGGGCCTCCCGGCCACCACGCGGCTGCCGGCCAACGGCCCGTACTATTCGCCGATCATGGACAATCCGCCCGGCGGCTACGTCAATTACGGGTACCGCAACTACGGCGTGATCGATGCCTACAATGCCATCCGCAATTCGGTGAACGTGTATTTCGTCCGGCTGATCGAGCGCGTCGGCGTCAGGAACGTGGCGGAATTCGCCGGCAGGCTGGGCATCACCTCCATTCCGGTTGACAGGCTCGTGGGGCGGGAGGCGTCCCTGGCCCTGGGCGCCTACGAGGTCTCGCCGCTGGAAATGGCCAATGCCTATGCCGCCTTCATGAGCGGCGGTATCGTCTGCCGTCCGGTGACCGTCATCAAGGCGGTCCGCAGCGATACCGGGGAGAAGCTGCCGGTCCCGGATCCGGGCTGCCGCCAGGGCATCGACCCGGGCGTGGCCGACACCGTCGCGGACGCCCTGCGGCAGCCGTTCAAGCAGGGCGGAACGCTCAGCCTCCTGGGCCAGCCCAAGGGCCGGGAGGCCGGCGCCAAGACCGGAACCACCAACGACTTCGCCGCGAACTGGATTGTCGGCGCCACCCCGCAGCTCTCCACCGCCGTCTGGCTCGGAGACCCGCGCGGCGGGGCCCAGTACCCGCTGGACATGGTCAGGGCCTACGGCACCACGTTCTACGACCTGACCGGCGCGGAGGTGGCAGGACCTGTCTGGAAGGCGACCATGGAGGGCGCCCTCGCGGGCAGGCCGGCGCTGCCGCTGCCGAACGCGGAGTCCGCGGTGGCCAGCCGGATTTCGCAGCGGGTGGTTCCCGATGTGCGGGGCCTGAAGGTCGACGAGGCCATCACCGTCCTGCTGCGCAATGACATCAGGCCGGTAATCCGCACCAGGACCGCGCCGGAGAATGCCCTTTACCCGGTGGGCACGGTGGTGCAGCAGTCGCCGAAACCCGGAGGCACGCTGCGCTACCGGCAGAAGGTTGAGCTCACCCTCAGCCACGGCAGCCGGACCGGCATCACCGTTCCCGAGGAAAGGTAGGGCCTGAAGATGTCCATGCTCGACAAGCATCCCGTCCTGGCCCTGGCCGTGGGCGCGCTGGCCTTGGCCGCCGTGAGTGGGACCGGGATCGCGGCACTGTCCCTGAGCGGCGTGCCGCTGGCGTACCGCACGGCGGCCGCGGCGGGCGAGCCGGCCGTGGGACAGGCCCAGCCGGAGGCGGTGCTGGCCAAGATCAAGAACTCACCGGCGGATTCGGTCCTCAACGGCGTGCTGGAATCCCCGCCCGAGGGCTGGAAGCCTGCCGGCACCCTGCAGCGGGCGGCCGCCCAGCCGGTGCCGTTCGACTGCCCGGTGGGCGGCACCGCCCCCTCCGTATCCGCCTCGCGCCTGTTCAGCGTCGGCGGGCACCTGGTCCAGGTGGTCCTTGCGGCCTACCGCGCCGGCCTGGGGGCCGAGGTGATGGAGCAGCAGCTGGCCCGCTACGGCTCCTGCGCAGATGACGGCGTTTATGTCGAGGAGGGCCGTATCGACGGCAAGGCCCCCGGCGTCGCGGCGCACCTGGTCCTGGCCTCCAGGGGCCAGGCGGTCTCCCAGGTGCTGGCCAGCCGGCGGGGCGACGTCCTGGCCTTCTACGTGGCCGACGCCAACGCGCCGGTGGTGAAACTGGCGCGCCAGTTCGACCTGCGGCTGGGCAGCCGGCTGAACCCGGTCTGCGCCAATCCGCGCTCGCGGTCCGCCGATGCCACCAGGTCCCCGTGGTCCGCCGCGGGGTACAAGCCGTATACGGTCAGCACCGGGGTGGCGGTGCGCGACATGGCCGTGGCGCAGCGCGTGTCCGGGTCCGACGTGCTGATGGTGGAACTTCCCGGGCCCACCCTCAAGGTCAGGAAGGTGGAGGCGACGGTGCAGCCGTGGTATCCGGTGTGGCCGCCGATGCCCGAGCCGATGGCCTATCCGAAGCCGCCCAAGAGCCCGGACGCGCAGGCCACGACCCGGCAGGCGGTCCGGATCCTGACCGAGGACAAGACCGGGCCGGGCTGCGGGTGGGCCTTCACCGGCATGCCCGCTGTGCCGTTCGACAGCGCGGCCGCGGACAAGGCCAATGCCGAACGCACCCGGAAGGCCGTGGCCGCCCTGAAGGCGGGCCAGCAGCAGTGGCAGCAGGAAGTGCTGGACTACTGGAAGGCGTACGCCAAGTACAAGGAGCAGGTCGCCGAATACAAGAAGTATGCGGCCGCGGTCCGCAAGGTCAACGCGGCCTGGGCCCGGATCGAGGACGACTGGAACCAGTACTGGGCGCACTATGCCCGGTACCAGGATGCCCTGGCCGCGCACAACCGTTTCCTGGCGGACCAGGCCGACGCCCGGACGCAGTATGCCAGGGAACTGGAGCGCTGCACCGAAAAGAACAGGAAGGCCGTCGAGGAGGCGGAGGAGGCGGACGAGGAGCCGGAGACCGTGGACTGCCGGGAAGAGGTCGGCTGGCCGGCCATCCTTTCCCAAGCCGCACCCGTGGTGCCGGCCGAGCCGGTCCCGCCGGCGGACCCGACGCCGCAGTCCGCCAAATAATCCGCCCTGCGGTCCAAATAAGACGCCCTGCGGTCATGCGCTCAGCGAACATGGGCGACAGCCCGGGCTGCGGCGGATACGCTGGGCTGCATGGCAACGATCAATGTCACCGAGGCCCAGTTCCCGCAGACGATCGAGGAGAACGACATCGTTTTCGTCGATTTCTGGGCCGACTGGTGCGGCCCGTGCAAGCAGTTCGCCCCCGTCTACGACGCCGTCTCCCAGCAGCACGAGGATGTGGTTTTCGCCAAGGTCGACACCGAGGCGGAGCAGCGCCTCGCCGCCGCTGCCGGCATCACCTCCATTCCCACCCTGATGGCCTTCCGCGAAAAGGTCCTGGTCTTCTCCCAGGCCGGTGCCTTGAACGCCAGCCAGTTCTCGCAGCTGGTGGAGGCGGTCAAGGGGCTGGACATGAAGGAAGTGCACGCCCAGATTGCCGCCCAGCAGGCCCAGCAGGCCGGCCAGGAGTAATCCCCAACCCTTCACGGGGCACCGCCGTCGCCCGACGGCGGTGCCCCGCCCGTCAGTGGTAGCGGTGATCCTGCGGGGCCAGCCGCGGGCCGAAGGCCGGCTTGCGGACACCACTGAGCCCGAGCATCCGCACCACCCGCTGGCGGTGGCCGCGCCATGGCTGCAGCAGCCGGAGCATTTCCGCGTCGTCGGCCCGGCGCCCGGTCAGGGCGTAGCCGACGAAGGACGCCAGATGGAAATCGCCCACCGAAACCGAATCCGGGTCCCCGTGCGTGCGCTGGGCGATTTCCGCAGCGCTCCACGGCCCGATGCCCGGCACCGAGCACAGCCTGGCCGCCAGTTCCGGCCCCGGCGGCAGCGCGGCGAGCCGGTCCAGGCCGGCGGCCACGGCACAGGCGCGCAGGATGGTGGCCGAACGCTTGGGATCCACCCCTGCCCGGTGCCACTCCCAGGACGGAATGCGCCGCCACCGGGCAGGGGACGGGGAGAGCATCAGGCCGGCCGGCGCCGGTCCGGGCGCGGGGGAGCCGTAGCGGTCCACCAGGTACTTCCACGAGTGCCGGGCCTCGATCGTGGTGACCCTTTGTTCCAGCACCGCCGGTACGAGGGCGTCGAAGACCCGCCCGGTGGAGGGCAGCCGCAGGCCGCGGTGCCGCCGCCGGGGCTCGGTGACCAGGCGGGGGAGCGTGGCCTGGAAGTCCGGTGCGTCGAAGCCGGACCAGTCGTCGTGGGCGCCGAGCAGGCCGGGCAGGCCCGCCAGC
>NZ_JBHTML010000173.1:0-8030 GCF_042679445.1 Arthrobacter sp. GCM10027362 | reverse complement strand
CGTCGCTGCCGGGGACGACGACGCCGCCCGGAATTTCCTGCGCGGCGCCCTCGCCGCCGGCAAGCGGCAGGAGGCCCTGGACGCGCGGCAGCGGACACTGGCCGGCCAGCTCCACGACCTGGAGCAGATGCTGCGGCGGCTGGAGCAGCGCATCGAGGATGCCCGGCTGCACTACCTCACGCTGAAGGCGGACCACGGTGCCGCCCGGGCCGCGCTCGGCATGCAGGAAGCCCTCCGGGCCGCAGGAGAGGGCGCCGCGGATGCCCGAAGCGCCGCCGCAACCGCGGAACGGGAGATCCGCCGGTTGCAGGCCCTGGCCGCTGCCCGCGAGGAGCTGGCCTGGTCCGATCCGGACTCGCACCAGGTACGGGAGGCCTTCGAGGAACTTGAGACGAGGCTGTCGGCCGAGGCCGCACTGTCCCGGTTGAGGAAGCGAACGGATCCGCCTGCCGGACCGTAGCGCCCGACCGCGCCCGGTAGGATTTTTTCAGATCGGACGCACGCATTGGAGAGGCCTGCCGAGTGCCGCCGTTCCGGCAGGTCGTTGGGGAAAGCAGGTTGCGCCATGCGCACACGTACCGTCGTCCTTGCCCTGTCCGCCCTGTCTGCCGCAGTACTGGCCTGCACCCTGCTGGTGCCGGCCCTGCCGGCTGCGGCCGCCGCCGACAATCCCGAGCGCGGTCCGAACTACAGCAAGCGCGTCGTGCTCAGCTTCGACGACTGCCCGCGGACACTTACCGCCTTCAAGGACGTAATCAAGTATGCCGGGAAGAAAAACATCGGCCTGGTCATCGCTCCCACGGGCAGGTGCATCCGCAAGTACCAGGACCGGTACGGCGTGAACATCGCCCAGTACGCCCGGAACCACGGCCAGTACGTCATCAACCACACCATTACCCACCCGGACCTGCGCAAACTCAGCTGCGCCGCCGTCGCCAAGGAAGTCTCGCGGTGGCCCGGGGCCGGCAGCAATTACGGCCGCCCGCCGTGGGGCTACGTCAATGCGAAGGTGCGCTGCGGCTATGACCGGGCCGGCCTGAAGATCTGGCTCTGGGACGTGAACACGCTGGACTACAAGGGCAAGACCCGCGCCCAGGTGGTCTCCTACGCCGCCGGGCACGCGCGCGCGGGCAGCACGGTGCTGATGCACATGGACGAAAAGGCGTTCACCCCGACGGCGATCAGCCAGATCAGGACCAGACTGGCCGACCGGGGGCTGAAGGTGTGCCGGGCCTACCGGGGCACGGACAACCAGGGCAAGATCCTGGCCACCGGCCAGAAACTGCCCCCGCGCCTGCCCTGCTGAGCGCTACCTGGCCGCAGCCTCGACGGCGGGGATCCTGCCCGCGAGCACCGCCTCGGCCGCCGCGGCCCGCTCGCCCTTGCAGCTCCTGGTGTAGTAGGCCCAGGTATTCGGGGCGCCCATCGCGAAGGCCATGCAGTCCGCGGCCAGCTCGTAGCCGGAAGAGCCGGTGGTCTTGTAGATCGCGTTGAAGGTGTCCGACATCCTGGTGTGGTCATTGCCGAAGGTGATCCGCTGGACCACGTGGGCACACTCATGCAGGGCCACGTACTTGAGCCCCAGCTCGCTCAGTCCCGGATAGAGCTCGATCCGGTTTTCCGGCCACATCGACTCGGCGTAGTAGCCCGGGCGCACCGTGATCATCGTGTTGGGGCAGTAGTCCCTGATGATTTCGTGCGCCTGCAGCGCGTAGCCGGTGTAGTCCCCGGGGTTCTCATGACGCAGCGTGACCACCTGGACCAGGGCCGCGTCGTTGGCGGTGGCATCCACCACCAGCCGGTACTTCCTGGTCACCGTCCGATCGGTGGCCGGGGTGCTGACGGTATGGGCCGTCGAGTACCAGCTGGACGGCCTCGGCTTCCAGCTCAGGTTCTTCAGGGTGACCCACTTGCCGCCGCGGTATTCCTGGAACCTGCCCTTGCGGGCGACGTCCGTGTAGTAGAGCTGGATGGTGTGGCTGGCCTGCTCGCCGGCAGCGACCCGGCCCCGGCTCAGCTCGAAGAGCGTACTGCCCTGCGCCGAGTGGATCCAGGTGGGCCACTTTTGGTAGCTGAGCGACTGGGACGCCGACCTGGCGACGGTCTTGGAGCCCTTGAGCAGGACGGCCCGGACCTTGACCGTCTTGCGCCTGCTGAAGTTGTAGGATGCCGCCACCGTCTGCGACGACTTGGTCACGGACTTGGACGCCTTCCAGACGGTGACCCACTTCGTGCCGCTGTAGTGCTGCAGCACGGCTTTGAGGCCTTTGGCATTCTTGGTCCTGATGTTCACCGTGGCACCCGGGTAGTAGGTGACCAGCGGCGTGCTGCTGATGGCCGCCGTGACCTTCGCCGCGGCCGCGGGGACAACGACGGAGGGCCGGGCAGCCGGGGCGGCCGCCGCGGGGCCGGCCGGCGCGGCCAGCAGGGCGAGGGCCAGGGACAGGACGGTAATGATCGAGGCAGGAAGCTGTCTCACTTTCAGATTTCCCCCAACAAAAATCAGCGGTGAAGCAGTGACCCCGCCAGCCTAAGCGGTGGTTGACCCGGGCAACACATGACGGCGTGAAAACGGGGTTAATCGTTCCCAAATTGTTCCTTCATATCGGCCATGTCGGCGGACCCCGGCCGCAGGGACATGGTCGGGCGGCTCTGCCGCTGACCGGCGCCGATCAGCGGGCTGGCCGCCGGTAATGTCCCTGCCCGCCGTCCTCCAGTTGAAGTGCCGGAGGCAAGCGGAATTGTCCGGACCGGGACGACCGGAGATCAGCACCTGCCGTCTTGAACCCGCGGCCCTGCAAGCGGCCGGGGACCGGATCAGTAACGAAGGCACGGCGTGGGAACACGCCTGGACCGTTACGTTTGTGCCGGAGCGCGTCTTCGGCGCCTCCCCGCCCGGGTTGACCGGGCGCTCTTCGGTTAGGCCGCGCCCGTCCTGGCCGGCGCCGGGATGCCCAGCCAGAGTTTGAACCGGCCGCCGAAGCCGCGGAAATCGTGGTCCTCGCCGCCGCGGCGCAGGTCGGTGTAGATCCGGTGCCACAAAAAGCCGAGCAGCACGGGCGACAGCACGTCCAGCCAGCCATAGCGGCCAATGACGGCGTCGCGCACAATGCCCAAAATGATGTGGGCCAGGGCCGGCCACAGCATCAGCCACATCACCCCGGTCAGCCGGTACCGCTGCCGGGAGCGCCGGACCGTAAAGAGCCGGAAGGCGTAGGCGCAGAGCAGCAGCAGGTAGGGAATCATCGTGGCCAAATCCAGCCCGGCCAGCAGGAAATATGGTGCCGTCGAGGTCATGGGCATTCCTCACGCCGATCATGTACATGCGGTCCTGCCCCTGAACCTGCTCCGAACCTAGCCTGCCGGCCCCGGGAAATCCAGAGGCACCGGCGGAGCGCGCCGGACGGAAACGGCCGGGGCGGGAAGCATGTGGCTTCCCGCCCCGGCCGGCCGTGTGCCGATTTCCGGTTAGCCGCTGTAGCTGTTCATGGCGGCCACCATGGTGCCCATCATGATGACGAACCAGACCAGGCCGAGGATGCCGAAGATCAGGCTGATCCAGCCGAGCACCTTGCCCGCCGTGGCCGCCTGGTGCAGCCGCTCGGCCTTGTTGGCCTGGCTGATCGCCAGCGGTCCGAAGACAATGCCGAGCACGAAGAGGCCGAGGATGCCGAAGATCAACGAGGTCTGTGCGTGCTTCTGGCCCTGCATCATTTCCGGGGACTGCATCATCTGCATTGGATAAGGCTGCGGCGGCGTCTGCTGCTGGTACTGGGACATGGATGTCCTTCCACTTGGTGTTGCCTGCTTGATGTTGACAGCGCGCAGAAACCGTGTGACGGCCAAACCCCCCGTACTTACCGTCTGCTGAGCAGGCGACACCGGCTGATGGCCAAGACCTGGCGAAGGTCCGGACCGGCTGCATCCCCTGCGCGGGTGCGGCCACAAGCGACTATATCGGCCGCTGCCGACGGTTTGGGGGATCAGGCGCGGGGCAGCGCGGCGTCCTCTGCCAGTTCGCCGCGGTAGATCCACGGCTCCCGCGGCAAAGCTGCCGGATCGAACGCCGGCAGCACCGCCTCGAGCGGACCGGCCGGCAGTCCCAGCGAGGCGAGCAGTGCGTCCCGCACGCCGTCGGCCGTCTGCCCGTGCCGCACCAGTTCCGCCAGCGTCACCGCGCCGTCGCGCTTGGCCAGCCGCCGGTGTTCCGGGTTCAGCACCAGCGGCACATGCGCGTACCGGGGAGCGTGCAGCCCAAGCAGCCCGGCCAGGTAGGCCTGCCGGGGCGCGGAGCTGAGCAGATCGTCGCCGCGGACCACCTGGTCCACGCCCTGGGCAGCATCGTCCACGACGACGGCGAGATTGTAGGCGGGCACGCCGTCGTTGCGCAGCAGCACCATGTCATCCACCGTGCCGGTGTAGTTGCCGTGCAGCTGGTCCCGTACCGTGAAGTGGTCCGTGTCGGCGCGCAGCCGCAGTGCGGCCGGACGCCCGCGGCGCCGCTCGGCCCGCTCCGACTCGCCCAGGTTCCGGCAGGTGCCGGGGTAGGCACCCTGCGGGGCATGCGGCGCGGTGGGCGCATGAAGGATTTCCCGGCGCGTGCAGTAGCACTCGTAGACCAGGCCTCGGCCGCGCAGCTGCCCGATGGCGTCCAGGTAGCGGGGGATGCGCCCGGACTGGTGCACCACCTCGGCGTCCCAGGCCAGGCCCACGGCGGCCAGGTCCGCCAGCTGCCGGTGCTCGGCCCCGGCCCGGACCCGGTCCAGGTCCTCGATCCGGACCAGGAAGCGCCGGCCGGTGCTGCGGGCGAAGAGCCACGCCAGCATGGCAGTGCGCAGATTGCCCAGATGGAGGTCTCCGGAAGGGCTGGGGGCAAAACGCCCGGCCCCGGCAGGCACGGCAGGGTTCACTCCCCCAGCCTACTGGCCGGGATTGGGCCGGGGACAAGCCGGGGCGTTGCTCCGCGCTGAATAATGCGGCCCTTCCATGCCTGAACCCGATGCTGCCGGACATTCCGGATAAGCATAGGCCCCAACTAGCCGGATCCCTGGTCCAGCCTGCATACCGCGCGGAAGTCCGGATTGTGCCGCCACCCCGGCGTGGCCGGGACGTACTTCGGGCAGAGCCTGCCGCCCAGGTACACCGCCGAATACTGGCGCTCCACGGAGTCATCCTCGTAGCCCATGACCGGGACGAGCTTTCCTTCGGCGGGAATCCGCTGCAGGTGCCCGCGTCCGTCTTCCGTTACGGTCATCTCCAGCTCCGGCTGGCAAACCAGGTCCGGCTTGGTCGGCCGCAGCTCGACCAGCAGTTGCTCTTCCTCGCCCCGGCCGAGGGTGATGGTCCGCTCGGGAAAGAACGGGCGCCGTTCCCCCGTGGCATCCGAGGTCCACGCTCCGCTGCGGGTGTCCCCCACGCTGATTCCCAGCTGCACCGAAGGCACCACGCCGCCGGTGGCGGGAATGAGGCGCATGAGCGTGCCGCGTTCGGGAGGGCTGCACTTGGACACATCCCGGATGTCCGTGATTCGCACCGGGTCCTGGCGGTTCCCTTTCAGGGTCAACAGAAAGCGTCGGGCCCCGGCAATGATGCCGCCGCGGTCCTCCAGCCAGGCAGCCTGGTCCGGCACATTCATCTGCCCCAGGCGCTCGAGCTCCTGGCTGGAAAGCTTCACGTCCGGCGGCAGTGATACATCCCCCCAAGTGCGTTCCGGAGAGGACACGATCACCGTCACGGGTTCTCCGGTTTCGGGGGCGGTGCCGGTCATCCCAGTGAAGAGCGGCTGCAGCCAGCCGGTTAGGGCTGCCGCGGCGGCGGCCAGCACCACCGCACCGATCCAAAAGAGGGGTTTTCGCCAGAGGGGTACCGCCCGCTTTCCCTTTTCCAGCCTGTCCGGACGGTCACCGCTCCGGCTGGTGCCCGTGGACGGCATTGCAGCTCCACTCGGATTGAAACCACGAAATGTGTGTCAATGGTAGGAGTGCGGAAAATCCGGGTCAAGGCGGGCGGTTGACCAGGCAGCTGCCGCCGCCAGGCAGCCCGGTATTTCTTCAGGCACAGCACGAAGCAGATCATCATTACACGTTCCATCGAGTTGATCTTGCAGAAGCCTTGACCGATTCTTGCCCATCTCGTTACCGTTGCGTGACCTGCACCACTACTGAGGGGAGATAGTCAGATGAACATCACCAGGAAAGCTGTCGCAGGAGCCGTACTTGCCGGAGGAATGCTGTTCACGGCCGGGGTCGCACCCGCGAGCGCACAGGTCCAGCAGGACGGGCTGGTCAATGTTAACGTAGGCGATGTGACGATCCTTGAGGACGTCAACATCGGTGTCGCGGCCCAGGTCGCCGCACAGCTCTGCGGCTTCAAGGTCGGCCCGGTTGCAGTTCTCGGCACGGCGGTCGACCGCTCCGGCGACACGGTAACGGTCTGCAATTCCGATCAAGGCCCCGTCACCATCAGGCAGAACTAGGAAACTTCACCACAAAGCTGCACATGCAGCAGCTGCCCCGGGGCCCGCAGGTACCCCGGGGCAGCCCCCCTGCCGTCCACTACCTGTGACACAAGATTCCTCAAGAACGGGCCGCTCCGCCGGGGCTTGGCGGCCTGCCCCCGACGTATTCCAGGTATACGCCCTGCCCCGTCCTACACGCCCGGCGGCCGCCCCGCGTTGGGCACAACTTCTAAGGCGTTGACGCCGTCGCTTTTGCCCTAATTCTTCTGATAGCCAATCCGGCCCCTGGAGTTTTGGGATCCTCGTATATCCCCGGCAACCCCGGCTTCAGCACCGTCAGTTCCCGGGGCACGGTCGAAGCCGGCGGCAAGACCTTCCGGGCGCTCCTGACGGCCACGGACGAGGACGTGCTGTTCTTCCGGAACGAGACCGGCACCGCCCCGAACCGGAACGGCACCTACCCGCGACGTGGAACCCGGCGAACTGGCCGGCTTCCGCGGCGCTGTCTCCGTCCGGCAGCTGGACCGTGTCGGCAACCCGTCCGGGGCTTTCGAGGTGACGCCGGTCAGGGGATTCAAGGAGTGCTTCGTTTGCGGGGAGCAGCTGGCGGCCTGAGCCTCAGTTGATGTTCACATCCAGGTTGACGTAGACGCCCACCCTGACGATGAGCTGGTCCTCCAGGTAGGTCGCCAAGGCCTCGGGGCGCGTCGGGCACCGGTCCTTGGGCATTTCCCCGCACAGGACCGCCCGGCTGTCCTCGATCTCGAGGACCGAGAGCCGGACGCCGTCCACCGTTCGCCGTCCGGCCAGCCGGTGGAGGCTCTGCTCGAACGCCTCCTCCGTTCCCGGCCGGGGCGTTGCTGCGGCATAGAAGGCCGCTTGGCTTGTCATCGCGGTTCCTCGCAATCTTGCTGGTTAAACGTTTTACTCAACGCTATCGGGGGGAAGCCGCAGGTCAACCCCGGGTCGGCCGACCGGCGCCGGAACGGCAACGTTCCGCACACATGGTGCCGTACGGAACGCGCACACATGGCAGAGCGTCGTCCCGGGACGGAAACCGCTGAAGAAGGCCCACCTCACCCTGGCCCACGCCAAGGGCGCGGCCACGTCCCACATCCAGGACTGGACCGATACCGACATGCAGATCCTCGAACTCGATCCGGCCGGCGGCAAGTTCACCGTCCTGTACAACATTCCGCCCGGCACCACCGTGCCCAGACTCCCCTGGACATGGGGTGGCGCGATGAAAGGCCGTCTGGTCCTCATCGACGTCCGCCGGATCTCCCGTCCCCGGATCCTCGCGCATAGGCGTACCCGGACGCCGCGCCGGATAGGGCTTCCAATGCCGGGGCTGTCGGCAAAGCCGTGCAAGGATGCCCAAGGTTCCAATCGACCCGGGTAGAGACCAGCCTCCCTGGTCCCCAGCACCAAGGATGTACAACCGTGCGGACCGCGCGCAACCCGATTCTGATCCTGGCCCTGCTGTTGGGTTTCCTCGGCGCGGAAGCTGAAGGGGCCCGGGCGGGGTCGGGAGGCGCAAAGCCTTGATCGTGAGGTGCCGGCCGCGGTGCTC